>NZ_BAABAC010000049.1:0-170518 GCF_039537225.1 Nocardioides ginsengisoli | reverse complement strand
AGGTCGGCGGAGATCTCCGCCGGCGGCAGTGAGCCGTAGGCCGCCGCCGCCGCGTCCTGGTCCCAGTTCGCGAACGCGGGGTCGTCGAACGACAGCATCGTGGCCAGGCGCGCCGGGAGCAGCCGGCACAGGTCGCGGACGTGGGCGGCGTACTCCACCGGCGACCACACCTCGGGCGCAGGACGTACGGCCGCCGTCGCGCCGAGCAGCACCGCCGCCCAGCCCGGCAGTGCGCTGCGCACCCGCGTGGCCGCCTCGGCGGGCGTCAGCCCGCCGGGGGCGAAGCCGCACTCGGGGCAGCCGGTGTCGAGCACGAACGTCCAGTTGCGGGTCTCGGGCACGGACCCGATCATGCCCGACGGCGCCGGCGGAGACGACCGAGATTCAGGCGCCGTTGATCGAGAACGAGCGACTGGTGCTCGTGGTGTTGCCGGCCGCGTCCCGCACGGTCACGTCCAGCGTGTAGCTGGTGCTGTTGAAGTTCGGCTGCCCGTTGTTGCCCTGCCAGGCCAGCGGGTTCGACACCCACACACCGCCCGACAGCGTGAGCGCGACCGGCGTGCTGCAGTTGGCCGAGTCGAACGTCGTCGAGGCGGTGCCGCTCCAGCATCGCCCGCCCGACTTCGTCAGCACGACCGTGACGCCGGTGACGCCGACGTTGTCGCTGGCGGAGACGCAGATCCGGCCGGCGGTGTTGGGCTGGTTGCACGCCATGGCGGTCCAGCCTCCGGTGGCTCCGGCCGCCGGGCGGATGGTCCCGATCGTCGGGCCAGTGGTGTCGGCCGGCGCGCTGACCGCGAACGAGACGGACGCCGTCGGCGCGGGCGCCCAGGTCGTGTTCCCGGCCTGGTTGGCCTCGACGACGCAGGTGCCGGCCGCGACGTAGGTGATGACGGCGCCGTTCGTTCCGCTGCTGGTGCAGACGGCGGGCGTCGTGGTCGAGAAGACGACCGGGTTGCCGGAGCCGCCGCCGGTCGCCGTCGCGGTGTAGCTCCCGGGGACCGTCGCGCTCGACGGCGAGGTGAGGCCGGTGATCGTCTGTGCCTTGCGGGTGACGGCGATCGTCTGGGTCACCTGGGCGGCCGCGAGGTAGTCGGCGTTGCCGGCCTGGTTGGCGGTGACCGTGCAGGTTCCCTGGGCGAGGAAGGTGACCGTCGCGGCGCCCGGTCCGGTGGCGGACAGGGAGCAGACACCAGGCGTGCTGCTGGCCAGGACGACGGCGTTGCCGGAGCCGCCGCCGGTGGCGGTGACGGCGTAGGTGTCGCCGACCTTCGCGTCCGCCGGCGGGGTCGACGTGAAGCTGACGGCCTGGGCCGCGGGGGAGATGGCGAACGCCTGCTGCACCTGCGGCGCCGCCGCGTAGTTCGCGCTGCCCGCCTGGTTGGCGTCGATGGTGCAGGTGCCCGCCTTGAGGTAGGAGACCACGCCACCGGAGATCGAGCAGTTGGCCGACGTGGTCGCGTCGACGGTCAGCACCACCGCGTTGCCGGACGCGCCGCCCGTCGCCGCCGGGTGGTAGCCGCTGCCGCCGACCGTCGCGCCGGTCGGCACGGTCGTGGTGAAGCTGATCGCCTGGGTCGCCTGGGCGACCGTGAAGGACTGCTGGACCTGCGGAGCGGCCGCGTAGTAGGTGCTGCCGGCCTGGTCGGCGTTGATCTTGCAGGCGCCGGCGCCGACGAAGGTGGTGGTCGCGCCGTTCACGCCGGTCGAGGTGCAGACGGCCGGCGTCGCGCTGGAGAAGACGACCGGGTTGCCAGAGGCGCCGCCGCTCGCGCTCACGGTGTACGACGCCCCGCCGTACGTCGGCGCGTTCGGCGTGGACGTGAAGGTGATCGACTGCGACGCCTGGGCGACGGTGACCGGGTCGCTCGGCGCGGACGCCGTCGTCCACGTGCGGAGGACGGCGGTGACGACGTACCGCGCGGTGCCGATCGGCACGCTCTCGACGGAGCAGGAGAGGCTCGTCGTGGTGCAGACGTCGACGGCCGGGCCGGACGCCGGCACCCGCTGCACGCGATAGCTCGCGGGGGCGGCCCCGCCGACGGGCGCCGTCCAGCTGACGTCGACCCGACCGGTGCCGGAGGTCGAAACCGCGGTGACCCCGGTCGGTGCGTGCAGGTCGCCGGCGGTGGCGGAGCCGGTGCCGTTGCCGTCGGACCCGAAGTACGCCGCGGCGACGCCACCGAGCGAGGTGCCGACGACCAGGATCAGCAGGACGGCGAGCAGCGGGCGGATGCTCCGGCGCGCGGTGGTCGCGACCCGGCCGGGCGCGCGGTGACGACGGCTCATCGCTTCACGCCCCGTTCCCGGCACCGGTGTAGGCGAGCCGCACCTTCGCGCCCTTGCAGGCGTCCTGGTTGGTCGGGAGGTTGAACATCCGGACGGCGGGCCACTGGGCGCGCGGGACCCCGAGCTGCGAGAGCGTGCGGGTGCTGTTGGCCGGGATGGTCAGCGGGAAGGGCCCGCTGTAGTCGTCGATGGCGTAGTTCTGCGTGCCGCAGCCCGCGGTGTCGGTCGACGTGACGCTGACGCCGAGCCCGGTCACCGTCATCGCGGCGCCGTGCGGGTTGGTGAGCGCGAGGTCGATCGCGGCGCGTTCGCCGCCGGGCGTGAGGGTCCGGTCGGGCTGGCCGGCGATCGGGAAGCGGGGGTAGGTCTGCGGCACCACGACGAGGTACGCCGACGCCGTTGCCGAGGCCAGCAGCGCCTTGCCCTTCACGGTGATCAGGTAGGCGCCCGGCACCACGTCGGTGCCGGTGGTGACCTTGATCGTCGCGGTGTTGCCGAGGATGGACAGCGACGGGCTGACGGTCGCGGTGGCGTTCTGCGGCACGCCGCTGACGGTGAGGCCGATCGCGCCGGCGAGCAGGCCGCGGTCGATGGAGAGCGTGTACGTCGTGGACGCGCCGTCGACGACGGTCGCGGCCGGAGGAGACAGGGTCATCGTGAAGCCGGTCGGCAGGCTCACGACGAGGGTCACGGTGACGCTCGCCGACTGTCCGCCGGCGGTCGCGGTGATGGTGAGGGCATAGCTGCCCACGGGCGTCGACGCGCTCGTGCTGATCGCGACGACCGCCGGAACGCCGTTCAGGGCCGGGTTGGGCAGGATCGCCACGCTGGCGCCGACGGGTGCGCCGGTCACGCTCAGTTGCACCGGGCCGAGCAGTGAGCCCGGCTGGCTGACCGTGACGGCGACGACCGCCTGGGCGCCGACGGCGACGCCCACGGACGTCTGGTCGGCCCGCACGGTGAGCCCCACCCCCACGGTGGTCGCGGTCGGTGCGATGGCGCTGCCCCCGAACGATGCGGCCAGGAGGGCGGCGAGCAGCAGCACGAGCAGACGGATCCGTCCGGGATGCCTGCGCATGGGCTCTCCTTCCTCCTGGCCGCGGTCGCTCGGAACTCAGTCGGGCGAGGTCAGCTCGCGGCGACCTTGAGGTTGACCGTCACGCCCTTGCAGGCGTTCTGGTTCTGGCCGGTCTCGATCATCTGGATCGTGAACGTGCCGTTGACCGTGGCGCCGGCCGCGACGTCGCCGTACGCGATGGTGGTGGCGCTGATGTCGAAGTCCGCGGCCGTGCAGCCGGGGTTGCTGGTGCCGGTCACCGACGCGACGGTGCCGTTGAGGTGCTGGACACCGCTGTTGTCGTTCTTGACGGAGAAGTGGACCGTGTCGGTCGGGCCGTTCGGCGTGAGATTCGCGAGCGAGACGTTCTCGACGCTCACGGTCCAGGGGGTGGAGGTGCCGGTCGTGGCCGAGCCGGTGCCTTCGCCCGTGCTGGTCCAGTACGCGAACGCGACGCCGCCCGTGAGGACGACGGCACTGGCCGCGCCGACGACGACGACCTTCTTCCGGGTCATGCGGATCATGAGAGAACCTCTTCTGACTGGTGAGCTGCCGATGAAGGGAATCGGCGTCCCGTAGCTCTCCCGAGAGGGTCGGCGCGCGGCCCGAACACGCGCGCGTCGAGCCTTCAACGGGACCGCGGGCGAGGGTGTTACGTCGGCGCGGGTAAAGACTCGGCGAGCGGACCGCTTAGACTGACGGTCCGTGGGCCACATCCAGATCACCCCGTCGATCCTCAACTCCGACTTCGCCCGTCTCGGCGAGGAGGTCGCCCGGATTCCCGGCGCCGACTGGGTGCACGTCGACGTGATGGACAACCACTTCGTCCCCAACCTGACCTTCGGCCCGACGATGGTCGAGGCGCTGGCGCGGGTGAGCCCGATCCCGCTCGACGCCCACCTGATGATCGAGGACGCCGACCGCAACGCCCCGGCGTACGTCGAGGCGGGCTGCGGCTCGGTGACCTTCCACGTCGAGGCGGCCAAGGCGCCGGTTCGGCTGGCCCGCGAGATCCGCGCGGCGGGCGCCCGCGCGTCCATGGCCCTCAAGCCCGCGACGCCGATCGAGCCCTACGAGGACCTGCTCCCCGAGCTCGACATGCTGCTCATCATGACGGTCGAGCCGGGCTTCGGTGGCCAGAAGTTCCTCGACCTGTGCCTGCCGAAGATCCGCCGGGCGCGCGCGATGCTCGACAAGCACGGCATCGAGACCTGGCTGCAGGTCGACGGCGGCGTCTCGCTGGAGACGATCGAGCGTTGCGCCGAGGCGGGCGCCGACGTCTTCGTCGCGGGCTCCGCGGTCTACTCGGCCGAGGACCCCGACAAGATGGTCGCCGCGCTGCGCGACAAGGCCGCGGCCGTACAAGCCTGACCCCGCGCCCGGGTCGCACTGCTAGGCGGCGGGCGGTTCGCCGATCTCGACCGGCACGTCGCCCCGGTTCTCCTCCAGCCAGCCGATCACCTGCTCGAGCGCCCCGAGGCCGGACGGTCCGACGACGGCCGTCAGCGCCGCGGCTGCCGGCGACATCCCGAACGCCTGCCCCAGTCGGGCCGCCAGCGCGCCGGCGCCGTTCACGGAGATGTCGCGGTCGTCGCGGGCGATGAATCGCAGCACGGGGAGATGGCGTGCCTCGTCGACGTACGGCGGCACGATCTCCCACCACCCGACCTCGACGAGCTCGACGTTCGCCCAGAGCAGCATCGCGCCGGCGTCCGTGCTCTGCATGGTCACGCCGACGCCGTCGAGGTGGAGGCCGGCTCGAGCTGAAGAAGCGGCCGCGACCAGAGCCGGTAGCCGCCCCAGCCAGCGATCACCAGGCCGGTCAGGGCGAGCATCAGGGCGTCGATGACGTCGACCCGGTCGAGGGCCTGGGTGCCGGTCGCTGCGAGCGACGTGACGATCAGCACCGCCCCGATGACGAGCGCGAGCCAGGGGAGCCGGGGCGGGTTGCCGGCGGGTGCGGGCAGCCGGACGTCCATGGGCCGCACCCTAGGGGACAGTAGCCTCGAGCCGTGGACCACCCTCCCGTCGTCGCCGCGCTCCATATCGCCAAGGCGAGTCGCCTGCCGATGCAGGCCAAGGACGTCGTCGAGGTCGAGGCCGGTCGCGGGATCGTCGGCGACCGCTACCACGGCACCCGGCACCGGCACGTGACCGTGCAGAGCCGGGAGCGCCTCGACGAGGCGGCGGCGGCGTACGGCAGCCCGGTGCCGAGCGAGCTGACCCGGCGCAACGTGACGATCAGTGCGGGCGCCGTACCGCGCGACCCGGGCGCGCGGATCCGGATCGGCGAGGTGCTGCTCGAGGTGGTCCGGGTCGCGGCGCCGTGCAAGCTGCTCGACGACACGATCGGCGCCGGAGCGCAGGAGGCGCTCCGACGCCGGGCCGGGACGGTGTTCCGGGTGCTCGAGGGCGGGACGATCCGGGTCGGTGATCGGGTGGACTTCCTGACGGAAACTGGCGCTTCCTGACCGTTGCAACCGTCAGGAAGCGCAGGAATCCCCGCTGAAGCGGGGATTCCTGCACCCGCCGCGCTCAGCTCTCCAGCGCCGCGTCCAGCGTGATCTCGGTGCCGGTGAGCGCCTTGCTCACCGGGCAGCCGACCTTGGCGGTCTCGGCGGCGGCGAGGAATCCGGCGTCGTCGAGACCTTCGACCTCACCGCGGACGGTGAGCTTGACGCCGGTGATCCGGATGCCGCCGGCCGGGTCGGCGCCGAGGGTCACGGCGGCGGAGACGTCGAGCGCGTGTGGGGTCCCGCCGGCCTTGGCGACCTCGTTGGAGAGCGACATCGCGTAGCAGGCCGAGTGGGCCGCGGCGATGAGCTCCTCGGGGCTGGTGGCGCCGTCGGCGTCGTCCGCGGACCGCTTGGGGAACGAGACGTCGTAGGTGCCGAGGCCGGAGGAGGTCAGCTCGACCTGTCCGGAGCCGTCCTGGAGCCCGCCGTTCCAGGCGGTGCGTGCGGTGCGAGTGGGCATGGCAGACCTTTCGTCGGGGACGTGCCCCAACGTAGCCCGGCGGCCCACCCGAACGACAGGCTCAGGACCGGGCGGGCTCAGGGCTCAGGCCGGGGTGAGCACGCAGTCGGCGAGCACGGGCGAGCCGTCGCGGTCGCCGCCGTCGCCGCCGTCGCCGCCGTCGATGGTCGCCGAGCCGATGATCGCGTCGCCTTCGCGCCAGCCGGCCACGCGGATCGTCTCCCCGGGGAAGACGACGCCGGCGAACCGCCCGGTGAAGCCGCCCACCCGCGTCGCGTCGCCGCCGAGCAGGCCGTCGGTGAGCTCGCGCAGCACGATGCCGTAGGAGCACAGGCCGTGCAGGATCGGCGCCGGGAAGCCGGCCGCCTTGGCGAAGCCGGGGTCGGCGTGCAGCGGGTTGCGGTCGCCGCAGAGGCGGTAGAGCAGGGCCTGCTGCGGCGTCACGGCGTACGACGACACGTGGTCGGCAGCGCGGTCGGGCACGACCACGGGCTCGGCCGAGCCGCGGTCGCCGCCCCAGCCGCCCTCGCCCTTGACGAAGATCGACGAGCGCACCCGCCAGAGCTCTTCGCCGGCGCCGTCGGAGCCGGCGGTGGCGACGCCCTCCTGCCAGATGACGGCTGCCTTGCCCTTGTCCCAGATGTCGGTGATCGTCGTGCGCACGGTCGCCGTGCCGGACGTCGGGAGCGGGCCCGACACCGAGATCGCCTGCGAGCCGTGCACGACCTGGGCGAGGTTGATGTCGCAGCCGGGGAGGTCGAGCGGCGGCGGGTTGGTCTCGTGGAAGGTCGGCGCCACCACGCCGAACGACGGCAGCACCTGCAGCGCCGCATCGTCGAGCGTGTACCGCAGCGCGGCCGGGTCGAGGTTGTCGCCGGCGCGCGAGCCCGCGCCGATGCCCAGGTGGTAGAGCAGGACGTCGGACTCGGTCCACGAGAAGGTGCGCGAGCCGAGGTCGGCTCCGATCGCGACGGACGGGTCGATCGGCATCAGCTGTTCTCCTTGGCTGTGTTCTCGGCGATGTCCTCGGCGGCCAGGTAGCCGAACACGATGGCGGGTCCGATGGTGCCACCCGGGCCGGGGTAGGTGTTGCCCATGACGGCCGACGAGACGTTGCCGGCGGCGTACAGGCCGGCGATGACGGTGCCGTCCTCGCGCAGCACGCGGGCGCGCTCGTCGGTGACCAGGCCGCCCTTGGTGCCGAGGTCGCCGGGGACGATCTTGACCGCGTAGAACGGGCCCTTCTCGATCGGCGCGAGCGAGCAGTTCGGCTTGACCGTGGGGTCGGAGTAGTACTTGTCGTAGGCCGACTCGCCGCGATGGAAGTCCTCGTCGACGCCCGCGCGGGCGAAGCCGTTGAACCGCTCGACGGTGGCGTCGAGGGACCCCTCCGGCAGGCCGACCTTGGCGGCCAGCTCGGCGAGGGTGTCGGCCTTCACGACGACGCCCTCCTTGTACCAGCGGCCGGGGAAGGGCTGACGGCCCGCGACGCCCGCGAACAGGTAGCGGTTGCGGTAGGTCTGGTCGAAGACCATGTACGACGGCACGTGGTCGACGCCGGTGGCCTGGCCCTTGTAGATCTCGTGCGTGGCCTCGACGTAGGGGAGCGCCTCGTTCATGTAGCGCGCGCCCGCGGCGTTGACGATGATCGAGCCGGGCAGGTTGCGCTCGGCCAGGCAGAACCACGCCCGGCCGGGGAGCGGGATGGTCGGTCCCCACCAGGCGTCGTCGAGCAGGTCGGTGGCCGCGCCGGCCGCCGTACCGGCGAGCAGGCCGCCGCCGGTGTTGGACGCCGCGCCCGTCGACCAGGTCGACGAGGTCGGCTGGGGGAGGAACTTCTCGCGCAGCTCCTGGCTGTGCTCGAAGCCGCCGGAGCCGAGGATGACGCCGCGGGTGGCGCGGATCTCGCGGCGCTCGCCGCCGGTCTCGACGACGACGCCGACCACGCGGCGGTCCTCGACGAGCAGGTCGAGGAGCGCGGTGTCGTAGGCGACGGGGACGCCGGCGTCGACGAGGCCCTTGCGCAGGCCGATCGCGATCGCGTTGCCCATCGCGAACATCTTCTTGCCGGTCACCATCGCCAGCAGGCGCTTGAGCATGACCTTGAGCATGGTCAGCGGGCCCTTGATGGTGCGCAGGCCGAGGCTGATCTTGCGGAAGTCGGCCTGGGTGACGATCAGGTTCGCCGGCGCCTTCGTGTACGGCGGGTGGAGGCGCTCGAGCTCACTGCCGAGGAAGCGCGCGTCCAGCGGGACGGGCTCCACGCTGCGCCCGCGGGGACGGCCGCCGGGCTGCTCGGGCAGGTAGTCGGCGTACTCGGGCACCCAGGTGAACCGCAACGGCGTCTTCGCCTTGAGGAAGTCGAGCACCTCGGGGCCGCGGTCGAGGTAGGTGTCGCGGCGCACCTTGGGGACGACGTCGCCCACGATGGAGTCGAGGTAGGTCTTGGCGGCCTCGCGATCGCCCGCGTCGACCTGGCCGGCGGCCTGGAGCGCGTAGTTGCCGGGGATCCACACGCCGCCGCCGGAGCGCGCGGTGGAACCGCCGAAGTAGCCGCTCTTCTCGACCAGCAGCGTGTCGAGTCCCTGGTGCGCGGCGGTCAGCGCGGCCGACATGCCGGCACCGCCGGCGCCGACCACGACGACGTCGTAGGAGTCCTTCATGCGAAAAACTGTAACAGGTTCTAGTGTCGGGGTGACGCCATGTCCGCCGCACTCGCCACGCGTCCCGAACGAGGCGGTCGGCATGTCCGACTTGCCAAAAGTAGAACGTGTTCTACCATTGGTCCCACAGTTTGTCGCACACACAGGAGCTCCCATGTACCAGGACTTCACTCCCGAGGTGAACGGCGTCCTCGCGGGCGTGCGTGACCTGCTCCCGACCATCCGCGAGCGCGCGGAGGAGGGCGAGCGCCTCCGGGTGATCCCGGACGCCTCCATCAAGGAGCTCGAGGAGACCGGCTTCTTCCGCCTCCTCCAGCCGAAGCGCTACGGCGGCATGGAGGCCGACCCGGTCGCGTTCTACACCGCGGTCCGCGACATCGCCTCCGCCGACGGCGCCACCGGCTGGGTCTCCAGCGTCGTGGGCGTCCACCCGTGGCAGGTCGCGCTCTTCGCCGACGAGGCCCAGCAGGCCGTGTGGGGCGACGACCAGAGCGTGCGCCTGTCGTCGTCGTACGCGCCGACCGGCAAGGCCGTCATCACCGAGGGCGGCTTCACGCTCTCGGGCAAGTGGAGCTTCTCGTCGGGCTCCGACCACTGCGCGTGGGTGCTGCTCGGCGGCCTCGTGTTCAACGAGGAGGGCCAGGTCGTCGACTTCCGCACCTTCATGGTCCCGCGGGAGAAGTACCAGATCGTCGACGTCTGGAATGTCGTCGGCCTGCGCGGCACCGGCTCCAACGACATCGTGGTCGAGGAGACGTTCATCCCCGAGGCGTTCACGCTCTCGATGGGCGAGACCGGCCAGTGCAGGGGCCCGGGCCAGGCGGTCAACACCAGCGACCTCTACAAGCTGCCGTTCCACTCGATCTTCACCTCGACCATCGCCACGCCGATCATCGGCATGGCCAAGGGCGCGTACGCCGAGCACGTCGAGATGCAGCAGAAGCGCGTCCGTGCGGCCTACCTCGGTGAGAAGGCGTCGCTCGACCCGTTCGCCGCCGTCCGCATCGCGCGGTCGTCGTCCGAGATCGACGCGGCGTGGGCGCTGCTGATGAGCAACATCCGCGAGGAGCAGGCGTACGTCGCCCGCGGCGAGCAGATCCCGCTCGAGCTGCGCCTGCGCGTCCGGCGCGACCAGGTGCTCGGCACCGCGCGCTCCATCGAGGCGATCGACGCGCTCTTCGAGGCCTCGGGGGGTCGGGCGCTCGCCGAGGGCACCTACCTCCAGCGGGCGTGGCGCGACGCGCACGCCGGCCGGGTGCACGCGGCGAACGACCCCGAGCGCGCGCTGCAGATGTACGGCGCGCAGCAGTTCGGGCACAAGGTCGACCCGGGGATGTACTGAGATGGCCGACTTCTCGAAGGAGGCCACCCGCCGCTCCGCCCAGGTCAAGACCGAGGCGGCCGGCGAGATCACCCTCGACTACTACGAGGCGGGGGAGGGAGCCGGTCGGCTGCCGCTCGTGATGCTTCACGGCGGCGGCCCCGGTGCCTCGTCCTGGTCGAACTTCGGCCCGGCGCTCGGGGGCTTCGCCGCCGAGTACCGCACCCTCCTCGTCGACCAGCCCGGCTTCGGCGGCTCCGACAAGCCGCCGGTGGTGGGCAACTACTACCGGTTCGCGGCCGACGCGGTGGTCGCGCTGCTCGACGAGCTGGGCATCGAGAAGGTGCACCTGCTCGGCAACAGCCTCGGCGGCGGTACGGCGATGCGCCTGGCGCTCACCTACCCCGACCGGGTGGGGCGGCTGGTCCTCATGGGACCGGGAGGGCTCTCGCTCAACCTCTTCCACGCCGACCCGACCGAGGGCGTGCAGCGACTGATGGACTTCGGCGCCAACCCCAGTCGTGAGTCGCTGCGCGCCTTCATCTCGACCATGGTCGTCAACCAGGGCCTGGTCACCGACGAGCTCGTCGAGGAGCGCTTCGCCGACGCCACCGCGCCCGGCGCGCAGGACGCGATGCGCTCGATGGGCATGTCCTTCTGGAACCCGGAGACCGCCGAGGACGGGATGCTCTGGCGCGAGGCCCACCGCCTGCGCAAGCACACCCTGCTCACCTGGGGCCGCGAGGACCGCGTGAACCCGCTCGACGGGGCCTTCGCGGCGCTCAAGCTGATCCCCAAGGCTCAGCTGCACGTCTTCCCGAACTGCGGCCACTGGGCGCAGATCGAGGCGGCCGACGAGTTCCGCGAGGTTGCCGTCAGCTTCCTGAACCGCCACCGAGAGAGGGGCGCCTGATGACGATCGACATCAAGTCGATGGGCTACATCCGGGTCGCGAGCACCGACCTGGACGCCTGGAAGACCTTCGCCGGCAAGGTCCTCGGCCTCGCCGAGGGCCGCGGCCCGGACCCGGACAACCAGTACTGGCGCATCGACGAGGTGTCCGCGCGCCTCGTGGTGTTCCCGTCGGACGTCGACCAGCTCGACTGCACCGGCTGGGAGCTCGCCGACCACCAGGCGCTGCAGGCCGCCCGCGAGCACCTGCAGAAGGCCGGCGTGGAGTTCGAGGAGGGCACCCGCGAGGAGCTCGCCGAGCGCCGCGTCCAGGAGCTGGTCCGCTTCCGCGACCCGTGGGACAACGTCTTCGAGCTGTTCCACGGCATCACCTACGAGGCGCGGCCGGTCGTCACGCCGTACGCCGCGACCTTCGTGACCGGCGACCAGGGCATGGGCCACATCGTCGTCCCGGTGCTCGACGACGTGGAGGCGCTGCGCTTCTACACCGAGGTGCTCGGCTTCCGGCTGCGCGACTCGATGAGCATGCCCGGCGAGTTCGTCGGCAAGGAGCCCGGCAGCAAGGTCTGGCTGCGCTTCCTCGGCGTCAACCCGCGCCACCACTCGCTGGCGTTCCTGCCGATGCCGAACCCGAGCAAGTGCGTGCACGTGATGCTCGAGGTCGACAAGCTCGACCACGTCGGCCGCGCGCTGGAGCGGGTCCGCAAGCACGGCGCTCCGCTGTCGGCGACGCTCGGGCGGCACATGAACGACGAGATGATCTCGTTCTACGTGAAGTCGCCCGGCGGCTTCGACGTCGAGTTCGGCACCGAGGGCATGACCGTCGACGACGCCCGCTGGGTCGCCCGCGAGTCGACCGCGGTCTCGTACTGGGGCCACGTGTTCGGCGGACAGTGAGTTGAGCACTAACGTGACGGACGTGAGCGAGATCCCCGACGGCATCAGCCCGGACGCCAGGGAGACCTGGCCGCACCCCGAGCTGATCCAGTCCTGGCTCGGCGACGCCGACGTCGACTTCGAGCTGCGGCCCGGCGAGGAGGTCGCGGTTCACGACGACCCGGAGGCCCAGGCCGCGGCCCGCCGGTTCCGCGACGTCCTCGGCTGCTTCGCGTCGGGGATCGCCGTCATCACCACGATGAGCGGCGACGAGCCGGTCGGCATGACCTGCCAGTCGTTCTCGTCCGTCTCGCTCGACCCGGCGCTGATCACGTTCATCCCGGCGCGCTCCTCGCGCGCCTGGCCGCTGATCCAGCGTGCCGGCCGGTTCTGCGTCAACATCCTCGCCGCCGACCAGGAGCACGTCTCCGGCCAGATGGCGACGAAGGGGATCGACAAGTTCGCCGGGATCGGGTGGCAGCCCGCCAAGGTGACCGGGTCGCCGGTCATCGACGGCACCCTGGCCCACCTCGACTGCACGATCCACGCGGTCTACGAGGGCGGCGACCACTTCATCGTGGTCGGCAAGGTCGAACATCTCGAGGCCGCTGCCGCCGGCGACTCGGCGGGCGAGCCGCTGCTCTACTTCCAGGGTCGCTACCGCACCACGGACTCCTCGGCGACGTAGCCTCGGGCGCCGCTCGCGCGTTGATCCCCCCGATCGAGCTACGACGAACGGCCTGACGAACGGCCTGGCGAACGGCCTTGGGGGGATCGATGCCGACGACGCACCGACGGGGAGTCGCCGCGCTGGCGTGGCTCCTGCTGGCCGGTCTCCTGGCGGCCACGCCGACCACGGCGACCGCGGTCGCCCAGGGGCCGGTCGCGACCGACCCGGGGGCGTACTGGACGCCGCAGCGGATGCGCGACGCGCAGCCGCTCGACCTGGCCGGCGACGCGCCCGGCGCGGGCCGCTCGACCACCCGCGCGGGCGGATCGACGCCGGTCGTGCCGCCCAAGAGCGTCGGACGGCTGTTCTTCTCCGACGCGACGAGCGACTACTCGTGCTCGGCCGCGGCCGTCAACACCCCCGAGCGCAATGTCGTCATCACCGCCGGGCACTGCGTCAACACCGGTGCGAGCCGGGTGCTGCTCGGTGGCTGCCGGGCCGGCCGGTACTTCACGAACTTCGCGTTCGTGCCCGCCTACGACCACGCCGATCGCCCGTACGGCGTCTGGGCCGGCGTCCGCGCCGTCGCCCAGGCGCAGTGGATCACCGAGTGCGACGACACCGTCCACGACCAGGCCGTGATCGCGGTCGCGCCGCACAACGGCCACAACCTGGTCGACGTGGTCGGCGGCAACGGCCTGGCCTGGAACTACCCGGCCCGCGAGGACGGCGTCCGGGTCGTCGGCTGGCCCGCCGAGGCGCCGTACGACGGTGAGGGCGCGCAGCAGTGCGCCGGCCCGACGACGCCGTCCTTCGACTCGACCGACGCCCAGATCGCGTGCCCGATGAACGGCGGCGCCAGCGGCGGCCCGTGGTTCGTGAGCATGGTCAACCGCGACGTCGGGTTCATCTGGGCGGTCACCTCACGCCGTACGACCTCGGGGCCGCCCACCCTGCTCGCGCAGCCGTTCGACGCCTCGATCGTCCAGCTCCTCGCAAGCCTGCGCACGGCCGCCCGCCCGGTCGCGGGCCGCGCCCAGGCGTCGGGCCGGCCGCTGCGGATCACCGCGTCGGAGTCCGTCGCCGGTCGCGGCCAGGGCTACACGCTGCGGGTGCGCGCGAAGGCCGGCAGCCGGGTCGTGGTGCAGGTGCGCAGCACGCCGGGTGGGCGGTGGCGGCAGCTGACCGCGGTCCGGCTGCCGGCGAGCGGCGTCGCCTACCTGGCGCGGCCGAGCGTGCGGGTGGGGCCGGTCTGGTACCGGCTGCACCAGGGGAAGCGGAACAGCCGGAAGGTCGGGGTGACCGTCCGGCCGTGTCCGCTGCCGCTCGACCGGCGCGCCGCCGCGGTGGCGCGCTGCTCGAGCCCGTCGGCCTGAGCTCAGAGCGCGACGGCCGCCCGGTGGCGGTGCGGTGCCCCGAACAGCTGCCCGAGCGCGTGCGCGCGCTTGAACACCAGGTGCGCGTCGTGCTCCCACGTGATCGCGATGCCGCCGTGCAACTGGACGCACTCGCTGGCGGCGAGGGCCGCCGTCTCGATCGCGTACGACGCCGCGGAGTGCGTCAGGAAGGCGGCTTCGTCCGCGTCGGTGTCGGCGTCGGCCAGCGCGTACGACGCCGCCCAGCTCGCCGAGCGCGCCATCTCCACCCGCGCCAGAACGTCGGCCATCCGGTGCTTGAGCGCCTGGAAGGAACCGATCGCGCGCCCGAACTGGACGCGCTCCTTGCTGTAGTCGACGGTCATCCGCAGCGCCCGGTCGGCCAGGCCGACCGCGAGGGCCGCGACCGCGGCCGCGCCGACGAGCTCGGCCCGCTCGCGCGCAGCCCTGCCGTCGCCGATCACGGTGAGCTCGGCGTCGGTGAGGTCGAGCCGGGCGAGCCGGACGCTCTGGTCCATCGCCTCGACCCACGTCGCGGTGGCGCCGGCGATCTCGACGAGGTCGTCGCCGCGGACGGCGAGGACGATCTCGGCGCGGTCGCCGTCGAGCACGGCGCCCTCGTCGAGCGCGATGGTCGCGATCTCACCCGCCGCGATGCGGGGGAGCAGTCGCTTCTTGGCCTCGTCGGAGGCGCCGGCGAGTAGCGCCTCGGTGGCCACGGTCGTCGCCAGGAGCGGCGACGGTGCGATCGTGCGGCCGAGCTCCTCGAGCACCACGGCGGTCTCGAAGAAGGTGACGCCGACGCCGTCGTACTCCTCGGGGACGGCGAGCGCCGTCACGCCGATCTGCTCGCACAGCGTCGCCCACAGCGCCTCGTCGTACCCCTGCTCGGAGGTCGACGCGGCTCGGACGGCGGCCGAGTCGGCCCGCTTGTCGAGCAGGCCGCGGACGGTCGCCGCCAGCTCGGCCTGGTCCTCGCTCAGCTCGAACTGCATCACGCGCTCCGGAGGGTGTCGAGGATGCGGGCCCGGTGGGCGGCCGGCGTGCCCCAGGCGGTGACCAGCGCGCGGATCTTGGTGATCCAGACGCTGAGGTCGAACTCCTGGGTGTAGCCGATCGCGCCGTGGACCTGGAGTCCGGTGCGGGAGGCGAGGTACGCCGCGTCGGCGCACGCCACCTTGGCCGCCGACACCGCACGCGGGGTCGGGTCGAGCGCCGCGCCGTAGACGAGCGGACGCGCGAAGTCGAGCGCGATCCGGACGTCGGCCAGCTTGTGCTTGATCGCCTGGTACGACCCGATCTCGCGGCCGAACTGCTTGCGCTGCTTGACGTAGGTGACCGCGTCGGCGAGCACCCGCTCGCCCGCCCCGAGCAGCTGGGCGGCGGTCGCCAGGACCGCGAGGTCGTAGGCCGCGGCGGTGTCGCCCGGCGTCTCGACGGCGTCGCCGGCGGTGACCTCGAACAGGTGGCGGGTGCGATCGACGGAGACCGCGGCGGCGCCGACGACGGCCGTGCGCAGGCCCGCGCCGTCGATGACATAGGCCTGGTCGGCGACGTCGGCGTCGAGCGCGTACGACGACTCCGGCGCGGCCACGGTGGCGACGCCCTCGGTCTCGGCGCCGAGCGCGAGCGGCAGGTAGGCGGCCGACTCGACCCACGGGCCGGGGACGGCGTGCCGCCCGAGCGCCTCGAAGGCCACGCAGACCTCGACCGGCGACGCCTCGGTCGCGAGCATGGTCAGGCCCTGCTCGGCGAGCCGGTCCCAGAGCTTGAGGCCGGCGGCGTGGTCGCCCTCGGCCCAGCTGCGGGCGGCGCCGACGCTGTCGGAGGCGGCCAGGAGCGCGTCGAGGGACGCCGCGAAGTCCTGCTGGTCGGTGGTGAGCTCGAACCTCACTGCTGTGCTCCCTTCGCCTCGCGGGGCAGACCCAGGATCCGCTCAGCGACGATATTGCGCTGGATCTCGTTGGTGCCGGCGTAGATCGGGCCGGACAGCGAGAAGGTGTAGCCGTCGAGCCACCGGGACTCGAGCTCGGCGTCGGGGCCGAGCAGGTCGAGCGCGGTCTCGTGCAGGGCGACGTCGAGCTCGCTCCACCAGACCTTGTTGACCGAGCCGCGCAAATTCAGATCGTTGCCGATGTCGCCGCCGCGATCTGACTTGGCGAGCTTCGTGACCGTGCCCCAGGTGTAGAGCCGGTAGGCCTCGGCCTTGATCCACGCGTCGACCACACGGTCGGCGACGCGCGCGTCGGGCCGCTCGTCGTACAGCGCGAGGAGGCGGTCGGCTGCGGCGGTGAAGCGGCCGGGGGAGCGCAGCGAGAGGCCGCGCTCGTTGCCGGCGGTGCTCATCGCGACCCGCCAGCCGTCGCCCGGCGCGCCGAGGACGTCGGCGTCGGGGACGAAGACGTCGTCGAAGAAGACCTCGGCGAAGCCCTCCTCGCCGTCCAGCTGCGCGATCGGGCGCACCGTGACGCCCTCGGCGTCGAGCGGGAAGAGGAAGTAGGTGAGCCCGGCGTGCTTCTGCGCCTGCGGGTCGCTGCGGAACAGGCCGAAGCCCCAGTGGGCCAGCGCGGCGCGCGAGCACCAGATCTTCTGGCCGTTGAGGACCCAGCCGCCGCGGTCGTCGTCTCGGCGGGCGGTGGACTTGAGGGAGGCGAGGTCGGAGCCGGCCTCGGGCTCGCTCCAGCACTGCGCCCACACGCGCTCGGCGGTCGCCATGGTCGGGAGGAAGCGGTCCTGCTGGTCCTGGGTGCCGTGCTCGAAGATGATCGGCGCGAGCAGGAAGATGCCGTTCTGCGACACGCGCAGGGGCGCGCCGGCCCGGTAGTACTCCTCCTCGAAGATGATCCACTCGATGAGGGACGCCTCGCGGCCGTGGTAGTCCTTCGGCCAGGACACGACCGACCAGCGGTCGGCGGCGAGCTTGGCCTCCCACTCCTGGTGCAGGACGAAGCCCTCCGCGGTGTCCAGCGACGGCAGCGGCTCGGCGGGTACGTTGGCCGCCAGCCAGGCGCGAGCCTCGGCCTGGAAGGCCAGCTCGGACTCGCTCAGTTCGAGATCCATGTCAGTTCGTGTTCCTCATCCGGTGGGGGACCGCTGTGGGAGAAATCTAGGTCCATGCGGTGCGTGAACCAAGCATTTGCTTGGTAGGGTAGCAGCCATGAACCTGACCGAGGGTGCTGAGGACCGCGCATTCCGCGTCGAGATCCGGGAATGGCTGGGCGACCACCTGACCGGCGAGTGGGCGACGTTGCGGGGGCTGGGCGGCCCGGGCCGCGAGCACGAGGCCCACGACGAGCGTCTGGCCTGGAACCGGCACCTCGCCGAGCACGGCTGGACCGCCGTCGGCTGGCCGACCGAGCACGGCGGCCGCGGCCTGTCGCTGTGGCAGCAGGTGATCTTCCACGAGGAGTACGCGCGCTCCGACGCGCCGGCCGGCGTCAACCACCTCGGCGAGCAGCTCCTCGGCCCGACGCTCATCGCGTTCGGCACGCCGGAGCAGCAACAGCGCTTTCTGCCCGAGATCGTCGGCGTCCGCGAGCTGTGGGCGCAGGGCTACTCCGAGCCCGGCGCCGGCTCGGACCTCGCCAACGTCCAGACCCGCGCCCGCCTCGACGAGGCCACCGGCGAGTGGGTGATCGAGGGCCAGAAGGTGTGGACGTCGCTCGCGCACCTGTCTGACTGGTGCTTCGTCGTCGCCCGCACCGAGCCCGGCTCGAGCCGCCACCAGGGACTCTCCTTCCTGCTGGTGCCGCTGCGCCAGGACGGCGTCGAGGTCCGCCCGATCGAGCAGCTCACCAGCGGCTCGGAGTTCAACGAGGTCTTCTTCACCGGCGCCCGTACGTCGGCCGACCTCGTCGTCGGCGAGCCCGGCCGCGGCTGGGGTGTCGCGATGGGCCTGCTCGGCTTCGAGCGCGGCGTCTCGACCCTCGGTCAGACCGTCGGCTTCGCCCGCGAGCTGGAGAGCGTCGTCGCCCGCGCCAAGGACAACGGCTCGATCGACGACCCCGTCGTCCGCGACCGGCTCGCCGCGCTCAAGACCGAGCTCGCCGTGATCCGCAGCTACGCCCTGCGCGCGCTCGCCCTCGTCGAGGGCGGCCAGGACTCCGCCGCCGGCGGGGGAGCGGGCTCGATCTTCAAGCTGGCCTGGGCCAACTGGCACCGCACGCTCGGCGAGGTGGCCATGGACGTCGCCGGCCGCGACGGGCTGCTGACGCGGACGTCCGGCACGCCGTACGACCTCGACGACCACCAGCGCCTCTTCCTCTTCTCGCGTGCCGACACGCTCTACGGCGGCAGCGACGAGATCCAGAAGAACATCCTCGCCGAGCGTGTGCTCGGCCTGCCCCGCGAACCCAAGGGAGCCTGACCATGACTGCAATGCGACCCGAGCAGCCGACCCCCGACTACGTCCCCGGCCACGACTTGCTCGCCGGCAAGGTGGTCGTCGTGACCGCGGCCGCGGGCGCGGGCATCGGCGCGGCCGTCGTCCGCCGTGCGCTGGAGGAGGGTGCGAAGGCCGTCGTGTTCAGCGACACCCACGAGCGCCGGCTCAAGGAGGCCGAGGAGGCGCTGGCCGCAGAGTTCGGCGCCGACCGCGTGCGCCAGCTGGTCTGCAATGTCACGCTGGAGGAGGACATCACGGCCCTCCTCGACGCGGCCGAGGAGTTCGGCGGCGTCGACATCATGATCAACAACGCGGGTCTGGGCGGCACCGACTCGATCCTCGAGGTCACCGACGAGACCTGGAACCGGGTCATCGACATCACCCTCACCGGCACCATGCGCGCCACCCGCGCGGTCGGCCAGCGCTTCGTCGCGGCCGGCAAGAAGGGCGTCATCGTCAACAACGCGTCCGTCATCGGCTGGCGCGCGCAGGAGGGTCAGGCCCACTACGCCGCCGCGAAGGCCGGCGTGATGGCGCTGACCCGCTGCTCGGCGCTCGACCTTGCCCCGCACGGCATCCGCGTCAACGCGGTCTCGCCGTCGCTGGCCATGCACCCGTTCCTGGAGAAGGTGACCTCGCCCGAGCTGCTCGTCGAGCTCAAGCAGCGCGAGGCGTTCGGCCGCGCGGCCGCGCCGTGGGAGGTCGCCAACGTGATGGTGTTCCTCGCGAGCGACTACTCGTCGTACCTGACCGGCGAGGTCATCTCCGTCAGCAGCCAGCACGCCTGATCGTCCACCCCCACCACCCAAGGAGAAGCCATGGCTGAGGCCTATATCGTCGACGCGGTCCGCACCGCCGTGGGCAAGCGCGGCGGCGCGCTCGCCGGCGTCCACTCCGCCGACCTCGGCGCCCACTCGCTGAGCGCGCTCGTCGACCGGACCGGCATCGACCCGGGCGCCGTCGACGACGTCATCCTCGGCTGCTGCGACACGATCGGCTCGCAGGCCGGCGACATCGCCCGTACGGCGTGGCTCGTGGCGGGCCTGCCCGACCACGTCCCTGGTGTGACGATCGACCGCCAGTGCGGCTCGTCGCAGCAGGCCGTCCACTTCGCGGCGCAGGGCGTCATGTCCGGCACCCAGGACCTGGTGGTCGCCGGCGGCGTGCAGAACATGAGCGCCATCCCGATCTCCGCGGCGATGCTCGTCGGCCAGCAGTACGGCTTCTCGACGCCCTTCGCCGAGTCGCCCGGCTGGATCAAGCGGTACGGCGACCAGGAGGTCAGCCAGTTCCGCTCGGCGCAGATGATCGCCGAGAAGTGGGACATCACCCGCGAGGACATGGAGCAGTACGCGCTCGCCTCGCACGAGCGGGCCCGCGCCGCGATCGCCGAGGGGCGCTTCACGAACGAGATCGCGCCGTTCACGCTCGCCGACGGCAGCGTCTTCGACACCGACCAGTGCCCGCGCGAGACCTCGCTGGAGAAGATGGCCGGCCTCGAGCCGCTCGAGCCCGGCGGCCGGATCACCGCCGCCGTCGCCTCGCAGATCTGCGACGGCTCCGCCGCCATGCTCATCGCCTCCGAGCAGGCGGTCAAGGACCACGGCCTCACCCCGCGCGCGCGGATCGTGCACCTCTCGGTGCGCGGCGACGACCCGGTCTGGATGCTCACCGGCCCCATCCCCGCCACCCAGCACGCGCTGGCCAAGGCCGGGATGACGATCGACGACATCGACCTCTTCGAGTGCAACGAGGCCTTCGCCTCCGTCGTCCTGGCGTGGATGAAGGAGACCGGTGCCCCGCACGACAAGCTCAACGTCAACGGCGGCGGCATCGCCCTCGGTCACCCGATCGGCGCCACCGGCGCCCGGCTGATGACCACGCTGCTCAACGAGCTGGAGCGCACCGGCGGCCGCTTCGGCCTGCAGACCATGTGCGAGGGCGGCGGCCAGGCCAACGTCACCATCATCGAGCGGCTCTGACCGCTCCCTTCGGGGAGTCGTGTGCCTGAGAACCCGGATATCCGGGTTCTCAGGCACACGACCCTCGCCTGGGTCAGGTACGGCGGCGGCGCTGCCGCTCGGCCGCGAACACCACGGACCGCAGCTGGTCGCCGTGGACCTTCGGGTCGGTGAACTCCACCGCCACCCCGGTCCCGCCGCTCGCGAAGTCGACATGACGGATCACCCGGGCCGGCTGGCTCAGGTTGTGACCGTCGAGGCGGACCGTCACCTCGATCTCGGTTCCCGGCGCGGGCGGCTCGCTCCGGACGGACGCCAGCAGGCCGCCCTCGCTGAGGTCGACGACCACGCCGTGCAGCTCGATCGGCTCGACTGGTTCGGGCGTCTCCGGCTGCGGCTGGTCTTCTGCGCAGTCGGCGGGCTCGCGCCAGCGGAGCAGGACCGGCACCGGGATCCGCGCGCGGAAGTACGCCCGCTGCTGCAGCCGGGTCGCCGGCGCGCTCGGGCAGAGGACCCATACGTCGCCGTACGCGCGACGGCCGGGGCGCGTGCTGACCGCGCACTCCATCCGCCCCAGCGGGTACGTCCACGCCAGGGTCGCGTCGAAGTGGTGCTCGCGCGGGTCGAGGCCGGCGGGTGGCGCGACGACCAGCCGGGTGGATCCGTCGGGCTGCGGCTCGAGGTCGAGCACCTTGGTCTCCATCGCCATCGGGCTGCCGGAGGTCGGGCGCAGCGTGAGCGCGACGGACTGCAGCACGCCGGGATGCACGTCCGGTGCCGTGAGGTGCATGTCCCCCTGATCGGCCGGACGACCCGGAATCTGAGGCGGAATCTGAGGCGGTTGTCGGCGCATCCTGGTTCGATGGGCCGCATGATCGATCACCTCGGCATCAACTGCGCCGATCTCGCTGCGTCCAAGTCCTTCTACGACCAGGTCCTCGCGCCCCTCGGCTACGGTCGCGTCCTCGACTACGACGTCGCCGTCGGCTACGGCGTCGAGGGAGACCCGGCGTTCTGGTTGAGCAGCTATGCCGACATGCCGGCGCAGCGCGAGGTCCATGTCGCGTTCAAGGCCGCCGACGTGGCCGCCGTCCAGGCGTTCTTCGAGGCCGCCGTCGCCGCGGGCGCGGAGGTGCTCCACGAGCCGCGCCCGTTCCCCGAGTACCACCCCGGCTACTACGGCGCCTTCGTCCGCGACCTCGACGGCAACAACATCGAGGCCGTCTTCCACGCTTACTCCGCGCCGGCCTGAGCCGACCCCCGCACGGGGAGGCTCAGAGCACCGTCCACCAGATGCCGACGATGCCGGGCACCAGTCCGAGGAGCAGCCACGGCGACTTCCACGAGCGGCCGTTGAGGATCAGCGTCGCGGCGATGCCTCCGACGAGGAAGGCCGACGCGATCACGTTGAGCCCGATCCGGGCGTCGGAGCGCGCGGCCGACACGTGGTCGGCGGCGATCACGAAGCCGGCCGAGAGGTGGATGATCGTGGTGATGACCAGGACCGAGACCACCCGGCGCTGCACGCGCTGAAGGCGCTCGAGGTCGCGCGGGTCGGGCGCCTTGCGCGGGGCGTTGGGGTCCATCAGGTGACGACGGCGCGCGGGGCTCGCCGAGCCGGAGGGCGACGTCTGGTTCACCGGCCCAGGATATCCAGTGGAGTCCGCGAGCCCCGCATCGCATGCTCCTTCCATGGAGATCGTCCCGTTCGGACCCGACGACGCCGATGCCCTCGCCACCTGGACCGACCTGGTCAATGCGATCGACGAGGCCGACGCTCCTTGGCAGCGGTCCACCTCGCCCCGCGGGGCCGACGCGCGGTGGCGGCACGGCTTCGACGGCGAGCCCGGCACGCCGCACCTGGCGCGGGTCGACGGCGAGGTCGTCGGCTGGGCGGGCTACGAGGCGAGTGACTACGACAACCTCCACCTCGGCTGGGTCGACGTCGGGATCCATCCCCGGCACCGCCGGCAGGGCTACGGCTCGCTGCTGCTCGCCGCGATGGAGGACAAGCTGCGCCGCCTCGGCCGCACCACCGTCGCCGGCGGCGCCTGGGACGCGTACGCCTTCGACGCCTTCGCCCGCCGGCACGGCTATGCGTGCAAGTCCACCGAGATGAACCGCCGCCAGGTGCTCGCCGACATCGACTGGCCCGAGCTCGACCGCCGCTACGACGCCGCGCTCCCGCACGCCGCCGACTACGTCCTCGAGCGCCGCCTCGGCCCCACCCCGGACGACGAGCTGGACGCGCTGGCGCTGATGGCGTCGTCGATCAACGACGCCCCGACCGACGACCTCGACTACGAGGACGAGGTGTTCAGCGGCGGCCGGATGCGCGCCTACGAGGACTCCGTCGCCGCCCACGGCAACGAGCTGTACCGCGTCGTCGCCCGCCACGTCCCGACCGGCGAGCTCGCCGGTCAGACCGTCGTCGCCGTCTCGCGTGACCAGCCGGGCTGGGGATCGCAGCACGACACCTCCGTCGTCCGCGCTCACCGCGGCCACCGGCTCGGGCTGCTGCTCAAGGCCGACATGCTGCGCTGGCTGCGCGACGCCGAGCCGGGCCTGGACTCGCTGACGACCTGGAACGCCGAGTCGAACGAGCAGATGATCGGGGTCAACGAGATCCTCGGGTACGTCGTGCTCGGGCGGGTGAAGGTCTACCAGCGCACGCTCTGACCCGCGCCCGCCCGACGACGCCCACGACGAGCCGCCGTCGCGGCGGGTCAGCCGGCGATGCTCCCGAGCAGCGACGGCTCGATGAGGATCGCGACGCCGAGCGCGATCAGCGCCGTACCGGCGACCCGGGACAGCGCGACGGCGTGCCGCCAGTGCTTCTCGGCGAGGAAGATCAGCGCGATCCCGGCCATCCATGCCAGGTTGGTCAGCCCGACCACGACGAGGACCGCCATCAGCGCCCAGCAGCAGCCGACGCAGTACAGGCCGTGGGTGACGCCGACGCGGGCAGCCTGGAGCGGCCCCGTGCCGAAGTCGTGGGTCATCACGAACGACAGGGGAGTGCGACAGGCGCGCTGGCAGGCGTCCTTCCAGGCGGTGAACTGGTAGCCGCCGGCGACGATCAGCACCGCACCGCCGAACGGGACCAGCCAGCCGTCGTCGCGGGGGACGTCGCGGACCGCGGCAAGGAAGGCGTACGGCACCACGCCGGCCGCGACCCAGACCGCGAGGTAGCCGGCGACCAGCCCGACCGAGGCGAGCGGACCCTCACCGCGGCGCCGGGTCACCATGCGGTGCAGCAGGACGATCGGCCCGACGGTGGGCAGCATCATCGCGACCATCATCGCCGTCCACATGCCGAGGAAGACGCCGATGCTCATGTCGAACGACATCGCCATCATCGCGCCACCGGGCGCGAGTCCGACGCTCATGTCGTCCATGCCGCGGTTGGCGAGTGCGGTCCACACCCAGGCGAGGGCGCCGAGCAGCACCAGCGTGCCCGTGGCGGCGAGCGTGGCCCGGGTCTCGAGCACCCGGTACGCCGCGGTGGGCGTGTCGGTCAGGGCCGACCGGCCGCTACGGCCGGCGCCGACGGATTCGCGGTGGGACATGCGACCTCCTCACCGCGAGTGAACGCCCGCGCCGAGAGGCCCCTCAAGCCCTATTTGAGGTGTCTGTGTAGCGGTGCGTCTTCGCAGCGTGCCCGCGCTCGCGCTGGCAGGTGCGCCCGCCCTTGCCGGGGTGCCCGCACAGCTCGTCAGCCGTGCTCGGCGGCGTCGCTGCCGCCCCGGGGTGGGCGACCTCGGGCGCGATCGGCGCGGAGGCCCGCGCGGCGGCGCGCTGTGCGGCGCGCGGCGAGTCCTGTGTCGTCTGGCGGCTCCTCTCCTGGTTGAAACGGGCCTCGCGCAGGGCCCGTACGGCGTCCAGCTTGCTCATCGGTTGCTCACGTCGAGAACCCTAGGAGAGGGGTCCGACACAACCTCCGGCGGCGGTGCCGGCACCGCTAGGCTCACGCCCAGGACGACCCAGGAGGCGGACATGGTGGCGAGCCGATCGGCTCGGGAGCGGAAGGCGGCCGCGCAGGCCGGGCCGCTGGCGCGGGTGCGGATCGACGTCGGCGCGGACGAGCAGTTCGTCTACAAGATCGGCTGCACCGAGTGCGTGGTGAAGGCCGATCGGCGCTGGTCGACGTACCGTCCGGGCGACGACAACGGCTTCATGGCCGCGATGGACCGTTGGATCTTCCACCTGCGCGAGAAGCATGCCGGTGCCGACGCGCCGTGCCTGGAGTTCCTGCCCGCGGCCGAGCAGCGGCTGCACGAGCGCCGCCAGCAGCGCGAGCGCGAGCACCCGCCCCGCGGCTGAGAAAAGCAGAGCGGCGCCGCCCGGCCGAAGCCGAACCGCGCCGCCCGGGGCGAGGCCGTCACACCAGGTACGACGACGCCCGCTTCAGCTCGTCCGCCGCCTGCGTGACGATCCGCTCGATGAGCTCCTCGCACGACGGCAGGTCGTCGATCACGCCGACCACCTGTCCGCTGGCGAGCACGCCCGCCGAGGTGTCGCCCTCGACCAGGCCGGCGCGCAGCATGGTCGGCGTGTTGGCGGCGAGCGCCATCTGCCCGAGCGTGCGGCCCTGGGCCTTCTTCATGGCCCGGCCGTCCTTGAGCAGCGCCGTCCACGACATGCCCGACGACTTCTTGAACTCCAGGGTCCGGCGCGCCGACGGCCCGAGCCGGCGTACGGCGGACGTCTCCTCGAGCGAGTCGACGAGCGGGGTCCGCAGCATCCGGTGGGGCATGCCGTCGACCTTCGTGGTGACGATGGTGTCGGCGAGGCCCTTGGTCAGGTAGAGCTCCTTGACCGCGTCCGGGACGGCCGAGTCGCGGGTCAGCAGGAAGCGGGTGCCCATGCCGACGCCCGCGGCGCCGTAGGACAGGGCGGCCGCGAGGCCGCGCCCGTCGAAGAAGCCGCCGGCCGCGATGACTGGGATGTCGACGGCGTCGAGCACGGTCGGCAGCAGCAGCGTGGTCGGGATGGCGCCGGTGTGGCCACCGCCCTCACCGCCTTGGACCATGACCGCATCGGCGCCCCAGCCGGCGACCTTCTTGGCGTGCTTGGCCGCGCCGATCGACGGCATCACGACGATGTCGTGCTCCTTGAGCTTGGCGATCAGCTCCGGCTTGGGGGCGAGCGCGAAGGAGGCGACCTTCACGCCGTGGTCGATGAGCAGCCGGCAGCGGTCGGAGGCGTCGGCCGCGTCGGCGCGGAGGTTGACGCCGAACGGCTTGTCGGTGCGGCCCTTGACCTCGATGATCGCCTGCTCGAGCTCGGCGAAGGTCATCGTCGCCGAGGCGAGGATGCCGAGGCCGCCGGCGTTCGCGGTGCCCGAGACCAGGCGCGGGCCGGAGACCCAGCCCATGCCGGTCTGCACGACGGGGTGGGGGACGCCGACCAGGTCGGTGAACGGCGTCCGGATCTGCTGCTCAATCATTCGGCACCTCCTTGAACCGCAGGCCCTTGGGATCGAGCATCTCGCGGATGATGGTGAGCTCCTCGGAGGAGGGCTCGCGGGTGATCGGCACCTCGGCCGGGATCTCCAGCGCGAACCCGGTCGACGCGACCACCTCGTCGACGGTCACGCCGGGGTGGACTGAGACCAGGCGCATCGTGTCGTCGGCGCCGCCCATGTCGAAGACGCCGAGGTTGCTGACGATCCGGTGGATGTCGTTGTAGCGCGACGCGCCCGCACCGGCCGCCTTGGCCCGCGCCGGGCCGACGCCGGAGACGATGTCGACCTGCTCGACGAAGACGCGGGCGGAGTGCTTGGGCACCCAGTACGACGTGCGGTTGTTGACCGTGTTGCCCGGCGCGCCGCGCGAGCCGAGCAGCTGGCGCTTGGGCCGCGCGAACGGCCCGATCGCGGAGATGTTCTGGTTGCCCTGCCGGTCGACCTGGGTGGCGCCCATCATCACGTGCCGCTTGCCGTAGGCGACCACGTCGAAGACGCGGCGGAACGGGATCCAGCCCTCGACGACGTCCTTGCCGCCGAGCGGGGGAGTGCCGCCCAGGAACAGCGACTCGCCGTCGCTGATCACCAGGTCGGGGTTGGAGGTGAGCTTGGCGAGCCGGACGCCGAGCGTCGGCAGCAGGCCCATCGGGCTGGCGAAGATCTCGCCGTCCTCGCTGAAGGCGTCGGCGATCGCGGCGGCGCACACGTCGGCGCGGGTGTAGTCACTCATCGAGCGTTCTCCAAGGTGTTGGCCTGGACGGCTGCCTGGTACGACGCCTCGTCGCCCGCGAGGAAGCGGTCGTGGAAGGCCTGCCACTCCTCGTCCGTGCCGCCGGCGGCCGCGGCGTAGGCGCGCTGGAACCTCTCGTCGCGCTCGTAGTCGGGCGTGCAGGTGGTGAAGTGGGCGCCGCGGGGCGTCTCGACGACGCCGCTGACCATCATCCGGTTGACCAGCAGCCGCTGGACCGGGGTGTCGACGGTGAGCCCGGCGGTGTCGACGATCTGCTCGACGCAGAGGTAGGTCTTGTCGGCGGCCATCGCGAAGAGGTCGTCGAAGTAGGGGTCGGGGCCGAGGTAGGTCCCGTTGCCGTGGACGTCGGCGCGGTTGAGGTGGATCAGCGCGGCGTCGAGGCGGAGCGCGGGGACGGCGACGAGCTCCTCGTGGCCGGCGCCGTCGTCGTACGGGCTGGTGACGGTCTTGATCCACGGGTTGTTGACCAGGACGTCGGAGCCGAGGCCCGCGCGCATCGGCAGGAACGGCAGCCGCTCGGCCGCGGCCTTGAGGCCGGTCTGGAACATGCCCTCGTCGAGCTCGACGATCTCGGGGATGGACGCCGCCTGGCGGGCGCGCTGGAAGTTGGGCTCGAGCGGCACGGTGTCGAGCGAGACGAAGGCGTAGACCAGCTTGCGGATCTTGCCCGCGCGGGCGAGCAGGCCCACGTCGGCGCCGCCCCAGGAGACGATGGTCAGGTCGGTGAGGTCGGAGTTGTAGATCGCGCGGATCAGCGCCATCGGCTTGCGCCGGGGACCCCAGCCGCCGATGCCGATGGTCATCCCGCTCTCGAGGCTGCCGACGACCTCGTCGATCGACATCCGCTTGTCGCGCGGCTTGCGGCTCACTGCGCGCCCCCCGCCTTGGACGTGCCCGCGAAGTCGTCGCGGAGCTCGTCGCTGACGCCCATCAGGTTGAGCTCGAAGGTGAAGCCCTGCTCCCAGCGGTAGGACTTGTTGACGTCGATCGGGTCGATGCCGTTGAGGGCCTCCTTGGCGGCCCGGATCACCTTGGTGTTCTTGGCGGCGATCTCACCGGCGACCTGGAACGCGGCGTCGTCGAGCTGGTCGCGCGGGACCACCTCGAGCACGGAGCCGAACTGGACCAGATCCTTGGCCGGGATCGTGCGCGCGGTGAAGTAGAGGGTGCGCATCATGTGCTGGGGGACCAGGCGGGCCATGTGGGTGGCCGCACCCAGCGCGCCCTGGTTGACCTCGGGGACGCCGAAGTAGGCGTCCTCGCTGGCGACCACGACGTCGGCGTTGCCGACCAGTCCGACGCCGCCGCCGACGCAGAAGCCGTTGACCGCCGCGACGACCGGCACGGAGCACTCGTAGACAGCCTTGAACGCGGCGAAGCAGCCCTTGTTCGCGCCCAGGAGGGCGTCGAAGCCGGTGGTGTTCTGCATCTCCTTGATGTCGACGCCCGCGTTGAAGCCCTTGCCCTCCGCGCGGAGGACGACGACCTTCGTGTTCATGTCGGCGCTGGCCTCGTCGAGGGCCGCGGCCACGTCGAACCAGCCCTGCACGGTGAGGGCGTTGACCGGGGGAGCGTTCATCGTGACGACGCGGATGCCGTCCGGACGCAACTCGCTGGTGACTGTCATGGATGCATGCTACCAAGCATTTGCTTGGTATTGTGCAGTCATGACACTCAGCTTGGACCTGACCGGCCGGGTCGCCCTCGTCACCGGCGGTGCCCGCGGCATCGGCCGCGGGATCTCCGAGGTGCTGATGGCCGCCGGTGCGACGGTCGTGACCTGCGGCCGCTCCGAGGCCGAGCCGCCGGCGGGCGCCAGCCACCTGACCTGCGACGTCCGCGACGCCGACGCGGTGACCGCTCTCGTCGACGCGATCGTCGCCCGCCACGGGCGCCTCGACATCGTCGTCAACAACGCGGGCGGCGCGCCGTACGCGATGGCCGCGGACGCCTCGCCCCGCCTGCACGACAAGATCGTCGGCCTCAACCTGATGGCCGCGCTCCACGTCAGCCAGGCCGCCAACAAGGTGATGCAGGAGCAGGACGGCGGCGGCTCGATCATCAACATCTCGTCCGTCTCCGCGCTCCGGCCCTCGCCGGGCACCGCGGCGTACGGCGCGGCCAAGGCCGGCACCGACTCGCTGACCACCTCGCTCGCGATGGAGTGGGGCCCGAAGGTGCGGGTCAACTGCATCGACGTCGGCCTGGTGCGCACCGGCGACACCGCCGACCACTACGGCAGCGACGAGACCGTGGCCGCCATCGAGCGGACCATCCCCGCCGGCCGGATGGGCCGGATCGAGGAGATCGGCAACGTCGCGGCCTTCCTCGCCAGCGATCTGGCCACCTATGTCTCCGGTGCGAGCGTCGCCTGCCACGGCGGCGGCGAGTTCCCGGTCTTCCAGTACATCGTCCTCAACGCCTGAACCCCTAGGAGTACTCGTGAGCAAGCTGCTCGAAGGCCGCGTGGCCATCGTGACCGGAGCCGGCCGCGGCATCGGCCGGGCGCACGCCCTGGAACTCGCCCGCCACGGCGCGAAGGTCGTCGTCAACGACTTCGGCGTGTCGGCCGCCGGTGAGGGCACCGACGAGTCGCCCGCCCACGAGGTGGTCGCCGAGATCGAGGCGATGGGCGGCCAGGCGGTCGTCAACGGCGCCGACGTGGCCGACTTCGCTGCGGCCGAGGCGATGATCCGCCAGGCCATCGACACCTTCGGCGGCCTCGACATCCTGGTCAACAACGCCGGCTTCCTGCGCGACCGGATGCTCGTCAACACCGCCGAGGACGAGTGGGACGCCGTCATCCGCGTCCACCTCAAGGGCCACTTCGCCCCGCTGCGCCACGCCGGGGCGTACTGGCGGGCCGAGGCCAAGGAGGGCCGCCAGCGCGCGGCCCGCGTCATCAACACCTCCTCCGGTGCCGGCCTGCAGGGCTCCGTCGGCCAGGCCACCTACTCGGCCGCCAAGGCGGGCATCGCCGGCCTCACCCTCGTCGCCGCCCAGGAGATGGGCCGCTACGGCGTCACGGTCAACGCGATCGCGCCGGTCGCCAAGACCCGGATGACGGAGGGCGCGTTCGACACCTCCGCGATGGCCCTGCCCGAGGACAACTCGCCGATCGTCGCCTGGCTCGCCTCCGAGGAGGCCGGCGACGTGACCGGTCGCGTCATCGAGATCGACGGCTCCGTGATCACCGTCGAGAACGGCTGGTCGCACGGCCCGTCGCGCGACGCGGGCGCCCGCTGGGAGGCGGAGAAGGTCGGCAGCGCGCTGCGCGACATCCTCGCCGAGGCCCCGACGCCGGAGCCGGTCTACGGCGCCTGAGCCGTCCGCTCGCCGTCCACGACAAGCGCCCCGCCGGTCATCCGGCGGGGCGCTTGCGTCGTCGGCGCCGGGGGAGCCTCAGAGGCCGTCGGTGTTGAACTCGTCGCCGCTGACCAGCCAGGTGCCGTCGACCTCGGTCAGCTGGTAGAGCGTGGTGATGTTGGCGAGCTTCGAGCCGACCTTGACCGTCGCCACGCCGTTCTCGCCCTGCAGCTCGGTGAGCTGGACGTCGTCCTGGGTGAACAGCGGCTTGCTGAACACGCTCTCCCAGCTCGTGCAGGCCTCCTCGCGCGGGGTGCTCTCGTCGGCGAAGAGGGCGATCGAGCGCAGGTACTCGGTGGTCGCCAGGTCGCAGTCGCCGGTGACCAGGAACTCGCGGATCGTCGTACTGATCGCGGCCTGGTCGGCGGCGCTCAGGTCCCCGGCGACGACCTCGGTCTCCACCGTGGACGGCGACTCGGACGTCGCCTCGGACGTCGCCTCGGACGGCGCCTCGGACGGCGCCTCCGACGTCGGTTCCTGCGTGGCCGCGGGCTTGTCGTCGCTCCCGCACGCGGTGAGTGCGAACGGCAGCACGAGGGCGGCGATGAAACGTCGGTGCATGGGTAGTTTCCTACCGTGACGCGCGCTGTGGGGTGGGCGATTCGGGAGAGTTCGCGTGCCTGCGGTAGTGTTCCGTTCGCCTTGGACGGTGACCCGGCCGAGGTATCGGGCTGTAGCGCAGCTTGGTAGCGCACCTGACTGGGGGTCAGGGGGTCGCAGGTTCAAATCCTGTCAGCCCGACCGAAGATCCGGCTCTGTCCAGCGAGACGCTGGGGCAGGGCCGGATCGCTTTTTGTCGCCGTCGCCCCGGTCCGCGGCGGCCGGCCCGGTCACGGCGAGGGCACCAGCCCCTCCCGGATCGCCCAGACCGCCGCCTGGGTCCGCGAGCTCAGCCCGAGCTTGACCAGCACGTTGCTGACGTGGGTGCGGGCGGTCCGCTCGCTGATCACCAGCTCGTGCGCGATGTCGCGGTTGGACTGGCCCTTCGCGACCAGGATCAGCACCTCGCGCTCGCGCGTGGTCAGCTCGCCGACCGGGTCTCCGCCGGCGACCAGCGTGCGGGTCAGGCGACGCGCGACGGCGGGGTCGAGGTGCACCTCGCCGGCCATCGCGGCGCGGACGGCGGCCGCGACCTCGTCGGCCTCGGCGTCCTTGAGCAGATAGCCCGCCGCCCCCGCCTCCAGGACGGCGTGCACCCGCTCCACCTCGCTGAAGCTGGTCAGTGCGACCACCTCGACCTGCGGGTGCCGGGCCTTGATCGCGCTCGTCGCGGCCAGGCCGTCGAGGCGCGGCATCATCAGGTCCATCAGGACGACGTCCGGGAGCTCGCCGTCGACGGCGCGGTGGTCGAGCTGCTCGACGGCGTCCTGGCCGTCGACCGCCTCGCCGACCACCTCGAGGTCGGGGAGCATGTCGATGAACGCGCGCATGCCGCGGCGGACCACGGCGTGGTCATCGACGAGGAAGACCCTGATGACACCCGCTGCGTCACTCACGTCCTGAGAATCCCACCGGCGCGCAGGCAGGGCAACGGGTGCGACATCCGTCGCGGTCATGACGGACGTCGGTCGCGGGCAGGGTGGCCGCGATTGACCCGATCGGTGCCGTCAAGGCGACGTGGCAGGAGCGGCACGGAAGGCGCATGGTGGTTCTCAACGAAACCCGCCGAGACCCAGCGACCGTGGAGCTCGACACAGACAAGGAGTCGGACGATGTGCAACCACAACCCCCAGTGCCCCTCAGCCAGTGCCGGCGACTGCTGCCGCGCCCACGTCACCGCTGACCACTCCGAGCAGGGCTGGTGCCTGCTCTGCAACGGCGTCGTCCTCTTCGACGACGGCATGGCCCTGCTGCCCGACGGCCGCACCCGGCACATCCTCGAGTCGGTCGCCTGACCTCACCGCTGCGGGGGGAGCGCTCCCGGAAGCAGTACCTCGACCACCGTCGGTCCGCCGGGCCTGCTGTCGACGACCAGTCGTCCGCCCGCGCGCTCGGCCCGCTCCGCCATCGAGGTGAGGCCCAGGTGGCCGGGATAGGCGGCCCTCGCGTCGAAGCCGACGCCGTCGTCCGCGACCCGGATGCTCAGGTCGCCCGCGTCCGTCGTACCGAACGAGATCCGGACCTGTCGGGCCCCGGCATGCTTGGCCACGTTGTTGAGGGCCTCCTGCACCAGCCGGAACAGCTCCTGCTCGACGGCCTCGGAGAGCGGCAGCCGCTCGTCCGGTCCGGTCACCTCGATCTCCAGCCCGCTGCGCGCGGCGACCGCCGCGGCCTGCTTGGTCACCGCCGCGACCAGTCCCTCGTCGTGCAGCGCGCCCGGCCGCAGCTGGAAGATCAGCGCCCGCATCTCCGCGTGGACGCCCTGGGTGAGCTCGCGCAGCTCGGCGATGCCCTGGGCCACCGACTCCCGGTCCGGCGGCTCCTGGTCGTGTGCCAGCTGGACCGCCCGCGTGTGCAGGGTCAGCGAGAACATCGCCTGGGAGATCGAGTCGTGGAGGTCGCGCGCCAGCCGGTGGCGCTCCTCCAGCGACGCGGACTCGCCGATCTTCGCCACCAGACGGGTGTTCTCGATCGCGACCGCCGCCTGGTCGCCGATCGCGGTGAGGAAGGCGACGTCCTCCTCGTCCGGGTCGACCCCGGGCGCGTACGACGCCGTGAGGACGCCGAGCTGCCGCCCGCGCGCCGTGATCGGGGCCACCACGATGGTGTCCCAGTCGTGGTCGCCCTCGCCGAGGATCGGCGCGAACCGGGGGTCCGTCGCGATCGACCGCATCCAGTGCCGGCCGATCTGGGCCTCGCCGGTCTCGAACGCCTTGAGGCTCAGCAGTGGCGCCCCGAGTGCCCGTGACTCCTCGAGCCGCTCCGCGTAGTGCGGCGGCAGGTCGCCGGCCGCACCCGCCTGGATGGCGCCGGTTTCGGGGTCGACCAGGACGACGCCGCACGCCACCGCCTCCGTCGTGGCCTGCACCTCCTCGGCGAGGTGGTCCAGGACCTCGTCGAGCGTCTCGCCGACCGTGATCCGCGCGGCCGCCCGGGTGAAGGCCCGGAGCTGGCGCTGCCGGCGGTGGGCGACGGTGACGTCGCGGAAGGTGACGAGCGTCCAGCGGTCGTCGGGTGCCCCGAAGGGCGACTCGACCAGCTCGAGCTCCGGCATTGCGTCCCGGCCGGACGAGTCGACGCCGGTGGCGACCAGCATCGTGGCCGGTGCCCCGATCAGCGCGCTCGGCGCGGCGCCCAGGATCGACGCACCGCCGTCGTTGACCCACAGGAGGCGGCGGTCGCCGTCGAGCACGGCGATGCCCTCGGGATGGGCGGTCAGGGCGGACGCGACCACCTCCGCGCCGACTCGTTCGAGCAGTGCGACGAGCTCGCGGGACGTGCTCCCAGCCTCGGGGCGACTCTCGAGAGACGCCATGCCACTGAGTCTAGGACGCCGGTCGGTCGCCGCGCGCGTGCTCGGACGCGACCTTGGCCAGGGCCTCGGGGAGCGTCGCGGCCGCGCCGCCCTTGTCGTGGAAGGCCGAGGCGCCGGCGAGTGCCGACGGATGCCGCGAGTGGGCCACCGAGCTCATCGCCACCACCGAGATCCCGAGCGCGGTGAGCTCACGGGTCAGGGACAGTCCCGAGAGGCCGCCGGGGGTGTCGAGGTCGACCAGGGCGACCGCGGGCGCGTGCTGGCGGGCCAGGCGCGCGGCCTCGCACGGCTCGGCCGACTCCGCGACGACGCGGTAGCCGGTCATCGCGTCCACCAGCCGGACGAGGGCGCGGCGGCTCCGCAGATCGCCCTCGACCACGAGCACGCGCACCTCGTCCACGTCGCCTCCTTCGCGGGATCGCCGCTCCTCCATCGAACGCCGTCGCGCTCGCGCGCGCGAGCGGCGCCCGACGTACCGGCACCGCGACGAATGTCGTAGTCGGCGCCGGGCAACCGATAGCGTCCGGGGGTGGTCCGCACCCGACGCTCCCGCCCCCGCCGCCGCACCTCGTCGGCGCCGCGGCCGCTGCCGCTCGTCGGCCCGGGGGAGCGGCTGTGGGTGCTCGACGTCCCCTACGGCACGCAGGTCGAGGGCGCGACCTGGCACCCGGCCGTCAAGACCCACCTGTACGTCGGCCGCGTGCTACCCGCGCACCTCCAGCCGTACGCGCCCGGCCCCTACACGCTGGGTCGCTTCATCGAGAACACCCTCAACCCGGACGACCCGACGCCGAGTCCGGCGCCGACCGATGCGCTCGAGCCGCGGCGGCTCCAGTTCGAGGCCGCGGACGCGATCGCCGCGCGGGCCGAGGCCGGCGGGCGGCTGTTCCTGCTGGCCGACGAGCCCGGCGTCGGCAAGACGATCTCCGCGGTGCTCGGCGCGACCGCGGTGGGCGACCTGCGCGGCGCCGAGCGGGTGCTCGTCGTCGCCGACCGTCCGGCGGCGATCACCATCGGCCACTGGTGTCGCACCATCGCGGCGCTCGGCGACGGCGGCATGGAGTGGGTCGTCATCACGTGGGACCGGCTGGAGAAGGTCAAGGACCACGCCTGGGACGTCATCATCGCCGACGAGGCCCACGCCCTGCGCCGTACGACGACCAAGCGGTGGAAGCTCTGGGCGCGGATCTCGGGTCACGGGCGCCCGCACGACAAGGCGCCCTTCGTGATCGCGACGACGGCGACGCCCGGGCACACGCCGCTGGAGCTGCCCTATCTGGCGCCGGCCTACGCGCAGGTGCTCGGCGAGTCGATGAAGGACTGGACGTCGGCGACCCAGCCCGGTGCCTCCTTCGCCGAGGCACTCGAACGGCACGGCGTCGGCGTGGAGTCCGGTCGCTACGGCGCCTCCTGGACCACCGACGCGGCACGGCGCGCGGCCGACCTCAAGCTGGTCCGCGGCTGGCTCGCCGACGAGCGGCCGCCTGCGATGCTCCACCGGGCCGCGCCTTGGGGGCCGGTGCCGATCTCGGGGATGCCGGTGGCGCTCACGCCGGCGGAGCGGGCGGCGTACGAGGCGGAGTGGGGTGAGTTCTGCCGCGAGATGGACATCGCCCGCCGCGGTCGCAATGTCGCCAAGGGCCGCGCAGCGCTGCTGCGGTTCCGGCAGAAGGCCGGGCTGATCCGCGTCGACTCGACGGTCGACTGGATCGCCCAGCAGGTGCGGGCGGAACGGCAGGTGGCGTGCTCGGTGGAGTTCGTCGCGACCGCCGCCGACCCGATCGTCGACCGGCTGCGCGACTCCGGCATCGAGGTGGCCACCATCTACGGACGTGACCGGTTCGACCCCGAGGCGGAGCGGCTCCGGTTCCAGACCGGAGCGGCGAAGGTCTGCGTGTTCACGACGGTCGCCTCGATCAGCCTGCACGCGGGCGAGACCCTGGCCGACGGCCGCCGGGCGAGCACCGAGCCGCGCGTCGGTGTCTTCCACCAGGCCCGCTTCTCCGGCATCGCGGGCCGGCAGGTGACCGGCCGCACGCACCGCGACCACCAGGTCTCGCCGTGGCACATCGCCTACGCCGAGGGCACCGTCGAGGAGCAGGTCGGCAAGGTGATGGTGGAGCGGATCGCCGCGGCCTCCGACACCGTCGGAAGCGACACCACCGGCCTTGCCGACCTCGCCGAGCTCCTCGGCGCCGACTGGCTGCCGTCCGCGGCGCTCACCGAGGACGGCGCCTGATCGCTCCGGCCGGGGGCGGTCGTCGTCCTTGGTGCCGGGCGAGGGTGGGGCTACCGTGGATCCGACGTCTCCACCCATGACTCACCGGGCAGTCCGCAGCGCCCGGCGCAGCCTGCGCCGGATCCGGGCCGGCCCCTCGAATCTCCTCCCGACGGAGGTGGTGGGCATGAGCACCTGGAACGCCATGACCCCGGAAGGCAAGGGCACGATCCTGCGGGTCGTGCGCACCGAAGCAGAGCAGTTCTTCGACCTCGTCGACAGCGAGGAGGCATGGCAGGCGCCAACCGGGGCCGGGCACTGGCAGGTCCGGGACGCCGTGGGCCACCTGGTCGACACGACGGAGGCGTACTTCGTCGCCTTCGACGCCGCACGCAACCACCGCCAGGTCGAGCCGGCGTACGGGCTGCCGGGGATGGCCGCGCGCGTCGACGTCCAGGCGCAGGCGCTGAGCCGGACCGAGTCGCGGGAGGCGCTGGTCGACCGGCTGCGCGACGACTTCGCGAAGATGATGGAGCTCTTCGACGGCCTGACCCATGAGGACTGGACGCAGCTCCTGGTCCCGCACTTCTACATGGGACCGCTGCCGGCGTTCTTCTTCCCGGCGTTCCAGCTCATGGACTACGGCGTGCACTCGTGGGACGTGCGGCAGGGGACCGGCCGTGCCCACGGGCTGTCCGGCGAGGCGGCCGACCTGCTCACGCCGTTCATGTTCGTGCTCTGGCAGTACACCTCGAACCCGGTGGAGGCGGCCGACGCGTGCGAGGTCGGCATCCGGATCACGTCCGGACCGAACGCCGGAGACACGCGCGTCGCCGTCTCGCCGGACGGCTTCTCCTACAGTTCCGGCGAGATCGACGACGTGCCGGTGCTCGAGTTCGACCCGGGCAGCTTCGTGCTGACGGCGTTCGGGCGCAGCAACGCGGGCACGATCCGCGGCGACCAGACGGTCGCGTTCCGCTACCTGAACCTGTTCTTCCGGATCTGAGACGGCTGATCAGTCGAGCCCGTGCACCCGCTTGTACTCCAGCGCGTACGCGATCTTGCCCGGCTTCGCGTCGCTGTAGGGCTTGCTCAGCTTGTCGAACTCGCCCTTGTTCTCGGCCTTGCCGGCGTTCCAGGAGTCGAGGGCACCGAGCTGGGCGGCGGTGAAGCCGCTGTCGACGACGGTGCTCTTCGGCAGCGCCGTCATCGCCTGGGTGGAGGCCTTGACCGCGGCGAGGTAGCCGGCCGGGTCGGTGTTGCTCCAGCTGGTCAGGCCGGCCGGACGGGTGTCGCGGATCCAGTCGCCCCAGTAGAACTCCTGGAACGGCAGGCCGTTCTGGGCGTAGCCGATGTCGCGGCCGAAGTAGAGCAGGCTGCGGTACTTGTCGTTCTGGAAGCTCGACAGCCCGACGCTCGTCGGCAGCTGGTCGACCTTCACCGGGTCGCCCTGCGGGTCGAGCAGGTAGGTCCACTTGTGGGCGATCATCTGCGCCCAGAAGTCCTTGCGGGTCAGGGTGCTGAAGTTGGCCTGGACGCGCACCCGCACGTGCAGGTTCGGGCCGCCGTCGGGCGTCTCGTCGAAGGCGGTCAGCGTGTGATGGCCGTCGGTGAGGAAGGGCTCGCCGCCGGGGCCGATCACCACGGTCTTCATCGCGGCGATGCTCGCCGCGGTCTCGCCGCCGCGCGGCAGCGCGCAGGTGAAGGACGACGGGTCGTCGAGGCGCGCGTCGGGCTGGGCGGCGACGGCGTCGAGCCGGCCGTCGGCCTCGCACCAGTCGGCGAACCTCTTGTTGATGGCGTCCTTGCCGAGCGTGTAGCGGCCGAGCTTGTAGTAGACCTCGTCGTAGCCGAGCGACGGCTGCGTCGGGTGCACGTCGCCGATGCGGACGTCGAGCAGGTCGCCCTCCTGCGCGCACAGGTAGCCGGCGTACGGCGTGCTGCGGTTGTCGTGGCCGCAGAACGACGGCCGCTCGCCGGGGCTGCCCGGGGCGGCGGTCGCCGACGGCGCGGAGGGCGCGGCGACCACGGCGCCGAGGGCGGCCACGGCGGTGAGGAGGCCGGCGAGTCGCCGGCGCGGGGACAGGGTGCGAAGAGCCATCGGTGGGAACCTCTGCTGTCGGTGGGCCCGGGGAGTCGCGCGTCAGGCTGCGCGCGTCGGGCGTCCCACCGATGGCACTCCAGGGAGGTGTCGGCGAACGCGAGGTGAACTCCTCAGGCGGGCACCCGGTCCAGGAAGCCGTGGACGTCGCGGACCCGCCCGGCCTCGTCGAGCACCACGACGTCGAAGCCGATCACGACCGGCTCCGCGCCCTCCGGCCCGAGGCCCCACTGGAAGCGCAGCCGGTCGTGGTGGCCGTCGGGGTCGCCGACGGGCGTGAACACGAACCCGGGGAACTGGGTCCGGACGCCCTCGATCAGCGCGTGCATCCCGGCGTGACCGGCGACCTCGGTGAGCGGGTCGACGTAGGTGACCTCGGGGGAGAAGTGGTCGGCGAGCAGCTGCTCCCGCTCGGCGGGCGCGGCGTTCCAGGTGGCGAGGTAGGCGTCGACGATGGGGTTCATGGCGGTGCTCCGTTCGGTGGTTGCTGCTGGGGACGGGCTCCACCGTGGTCGCAGTCGGGCCGCGGCGCCATGACCTCCGAGGTCATGGGGAGCGCGACGCCATCTCCCTAGGGTGGGCCCATGACCGCCGTACTCGAAGCGCCGCAGGTGGGGCCGATGCTGCGGCGGTGGCGCGAGCGCCGCCGGTTCAGCCAGCAGGAGCTGTCGAACCGAACGACCGTCTCGACGCGCCACCTGAGCCGCGTCGAGACGGGCCGCGCGCACCCGACGCCGGAGATGATCCTGCACCTGGCCGACAGCCTCGACGTGCCGCTGCGCGACCGCAACCGGCTGCTGCTCGCCGCCGGCTACGCCCCGCGCTACGACGAGCGCGCCTGGGACGACGCCTCGCTCGCGGTCGTCATGGACGGCCTGCGCGGCCTCCTCGACGCCCACCTGCCCTACCCGGCGCTGCTGCTCGACGACCACTGGGACGTCGTCGACGCCAACGAGGCCGTCACGGCCCTGCTCGCCGGCTGCTCGCCGGCACTGCTCGAGCCGCCGCTCAACGTGATCCGGCTGAGCGTGCACCCCGACGGCCTCGCCTCCCGGATCGAGAACCTCGACCAGTGGGCCGCCCACCTCCACCACCAGGTGCTGCACCGCGCCGAGCGCACCCACGACTCTCGGCACGAGGCGCTCGCCGCTGAGATCACCGCGCTCCGTGGGGGAGTGCCGCGGCTGGAGCCGACGCCGGGACCGGTGCTGACGATGCGGCTGCGGGTCGGCGACCGGACGCTCAGCATGTTCAGCACCGCCGCCCAGCTGACGACGGCCACCGACGCGGCGCTCGAGGGGCTGCACGTCGAGACCTTCCTGCCCGCCGACGAGCCCACCCGGGCGTTCTTCGCGTCGTGACGGACGGTCGCCATCGGGGCGGCCGGTAGGTTCGGATCCGTGCAGACCACCCAGATCCGCCTCGCGTCCCGTCCCGTCGGCGAGCCCACGGACGACGACTTCGCGTTCGTCACCGACGACCTCCCCGAGCTCGCCGAGGGGCAGGTGCTCCTCCGCACGATCTACCTCTCGCTCGACCCCTACATGCGCGGCCGGATGAGCGACGCCAAGTCGTACGCCGCGCCGGTCCCGCTCGGCGGCGTGATGGTCGGCCAGACGGTGTGCGAGGTCATCGAGAGCCGCTCCGACCGGCGCGCGGTCGGCGACCTGGTGCTCGCCTACACCGGCTGGCAGACGCACGCGGTCGCCGACGCACAGCACACCCGCCGCCTCGACCCCGACGCGGCGCCGGTGTCGACGGCCCTCGGCGTGCTCGGGATGCCGGGCTTCACGGCGTACGCCGGACTGCTCGAGATCGGCCGGCCCCAGCCCGGCGAGACGGTCGTCGTCGCGGCGGCCACCGGTCCGGTCGGCTCGGCCGTCGGGCAGATCGCGAAGATCAAGGGCGCCCGCGCGGTGGGCATCGCCGGCGGGCCGGAGAAGGTCCGCGCGCTCACCGAGGAGTTCGGCTTCGACGTCGCCCTCGACCACCGCTCGCCGACCTTCCGCGACGACCTCGCCGCGGCCACGCCCGACGGCATCGACGTCTACTTCGAGAACGTCGGCGGCCCGGTGGCCGACGCCGTCAACCGGCGGCTCAACCTCTACGCCCGGGTGCCGGTGTGCGGACTGGTCGCCAACTACAACGCGACCTCCGCGCCCGAGGGGCCCGACCGGCTTCCCGGCTACATGAGCCGGATCCTCACCCAGAGCCTGACCGTCCGCGGCTTCATCCAGAGCGAGTTCGAGCCGACCCTGTTCAAGCCCTTCCTCGCCGACATGGGGGAGTGGGTCCGCGACGGTCGCGTCCGCTACCGCGAGGATATCGTCGAGGGGCTCGAGAACACGCCGGAGGCGTTCCGCGGGCTGCTCGTCGGGCGCAACTTCGGCAAGCTGCTCATCCAGGTCGCGCCCCTCTAGGCAGTGTGTCCAGGGCGGGTCTATGCGGCCGGCGCCCCCAGGCCGCGGACCGAGCCGATCCGCGGGCCCGACGGATCGAAGATTCAGACGACCTCGCGGTCGCCGGCCTCCCAGGAGTCACGGCGCGGGTAGTAGCGGACGGCGTCGAGACCCGAGCGGGCGCGCGGGGCGCCGTAGTAGTCCGCAGGGGCCGCCGCCCCACCGCGCGGACGCCCGCTCGGACACGGCCTCGTCGCCGGGGAAGTCGCCGCCGGTCAGGTCGAACCGGAAGGTGATCTCACCGTCGTGGTCGCCTCCGCACGACACCTTCCGGTCGGGGCGGTCGGCGTCGCCCCGTAGCCCGGGCGCCGTCAGCTGAGCGAGGTCGACCAGCGGACGGGGTCGAAGACGCCGGTCTCCACGACCTCGGCGTGGTGCGGCGCGGTGCACGAGCGCCGGACGAACACGATCGTGTCGTCGCTCTCGCCGGTGCGGTCGAAGCTGCTGTCGACGCAGTCGCCGAGCTCGAGGGCGCTCGGGACAGCATGTCGAGGTCGTCGTACCAGCGGGCGAGAGCGACCGCGCCGGCGAAGGCGGCGATGCCGAGCAGTCCGCCGACGATGCCCAGGACGGCGCACCTGCGGCCGCGCTGCCGCCCGGCCCCGGTACGGCGCAGGCCGCGCACCCCCAACGCGAGCGCGACCGGCGCCAGTACCCAGGTCCCCGCCAGGAGCGCGGAGGCCACGGAGCCGCGGTCGTAGTCCCCAGGTCGCATGGTTGTCCTACGTTGCCCGATCGGCCGGTTCACCGGGACAACTTGCCCGAGCCGCGGCGGTTACGGGGCACGATGGGAGAATGGCTCTCATGTCGGACCGCACGGACAGCCTGGACGCCCGCTCGGGCAGCCTGACCAGCCCGGACTTCGAGTCGGAGTCGGCCCGGGTCGCCGCCGCGATCCGCGACCAGATCCTCGACGGCGTCCGCGCGCCGGGGTCCAAGCTGGTCGAGCGCGACCTCGCCGACGAGCTCGGCGTGAGCCGGGTGCCGGTCCGCGACGCCCTCAAGGTGCTGGTGACCGAGGGCCTGGTGACGCCCCGCCCGCGCACGTGGGCCGTCGTCCGCGAGTTCACGCCGGCCGACGTCGCCGACCTCAACGAGGTGCGCTCCGCGCTCGAGGTGCTGACCTTCCGGCTCGCGGCCAACCGCCGTACGCGCGACGGGCTGAGCGCGCTGCGCGCCGTCCTCGACGCCGAGCTGGCCGCGGCCCGCAGCGGAGACGCCGCCCTCGCCCGGCGTGCCGCCGCCGACTTCCACGAGCAGGTCACCATGCTCGCCGGCAACGACCTGCTGCACGAGATCGGCGGCATGCTCAAGAGCCGGATCCGCTGGCTGCTCCTGCAGCACGAGGACATCGACGGCGTGGCCGAGGAGCACCAGGCGCTCTACGACGCGATCGCCGCGCGCGACGTGGCCAAGGTGAGCGCGCTGATCCTGGCCCACATGGGCAACATCCGCTACCTCGACGACCCGACCTGGCGCGACGACGACCCGCTGCTCGGCGGCGCGAGCGAGCAGGTCGAGTCCGCCGGCTAGGCCGCGCGCCGCGCCGCGGATTCCGGGGGGGATCCCCAAGCCGGACCAAATGGCATACCATTCTGATCGGGTGACGGGTTGGTCACACGGGATCACACGCGATTACACGCGATCACACGCGAGCTGGGGTCGCATGCCTCCGCGGTCTCGCATCGAGGTGGCGTCAATGGCATACCAACTCGCCGCCGATGTCCCCTGAGCAGAGAGTGTCATCGATGACCACATCGTCCGGAGTCTCCTCCGCCGACCGCGAGCAGCAGGACCCGCGCGCACCGCACGACGCCGCCGGCGGCCGGGAGCTCGAGTCCGAGTTCGAGCACGAGCCGGTCCCGGTCACCCATCGCAAGTCGCTGCTGACGGTCTCGGCCGTCTGGTTCGGCTTCCCGATGATCCTGACCAACGCGATCCCGGGCGGCCTCGTGGTCGCGCTCCTCGGGTTCTGGCAGGGCGTCGCGGCGATCCTGGTCGCCAACGCGATCATGTTCGCCTACGTCAGCCTGCTCAGCTATCGCGCCGGCCAGACCGGCAAGAGCTTCGCCCTGCAGGCCACCGAGACCTTCGGCACCGTCGGCTACGCGATCGCGTCGGGCTTCCTCGCGACCGTCGTGGTCGGCTGGTTCGCGTTCAACACCGGCGCCACGGGCGCCAGCCTCAACCAGGCGTTCGGGTGGAACGAGTCGCTCGTCGTCCTCGTCGCGGGCGCGGCCTTCATCGCCGTCACGTACGTCGGCATCAAGGCGCTCTCGGTCCTCGGCGCGATCGCCGCGCCCCTGTTCATCGTCGCCGTGATCATCGCGATCGCAGTGGCCGCCAGCACCGCGGACTTCTCGCAGGTCACCAGCTACGCCGGCGTCGGCGGGGGAGCGATGACCTTCGGTGTCGCGGTCACCTCGATCATGGCCACCTTCGCCGACTCCGGCACGATGACCGCCGACTTCACCCGCTGGTCGCGCAACGGCCGCGAAGCCGTCCTCGCCACGCTGACCGCGTTCCCGATCGCCAGCCTGGTCGCCCAGCTCAGCGGCGGCCTGCTCGTCGCGGCGGGCGCGATCGCCAACCCCGGCGCGGTCGGCGGGGACTTCACGCCGATCCTCACCGGCGAGGACAACCTGCTGCTCAACGCCTTCGTCGTGGTCTTCGTGCTCATCAACCTGGGCTCGGTCTGCACCCACTGCCTCTACAACGGCGCCCTCGGCTGGTCGCACCTGACCCGCTCGACGATGCGGCTGCTGACCCTCGTGCTCGGTGTGCTCGGCGTCGTCGTCGCGTTGGCCGGCGCGTGGCACCACTTCGTCAGCTGGCTGGCGTTCCTCGGCGTCCTCGTCCCGGCGCTCGGCGGCGTCCTCATCGCCGACCAGATCATCCTCGGCCGCCGGCTTGCCGGCCGCACGGAGTCCAAGGCCCGGCTGACGGCGTTCGCCGCCTGGGCGATCGGCGCGGGCGCCGCGGTGATCGTCCACTACTCGGCGGACTTCCTCTCGGACGCCGTCGTCGGTCTGGCCACCGGCATCGTGGCCTACCTGGTCATCGAGAACGTGCGACGCCCCGCGAGCGTCGGCGCCTGACCGGAGGGGTCAGCCCCCGAGACCGCGCGTGAGGGAGCGCAGGCACCGGACCGCCAGGTCGACCGGTGCCTGCGCTTCGTCGCGTCGGGCCCAGTCCTCGAGCGAGACGCGGATCGCGTCGGTCGCCGCCGCGGCGAGCAGGCGCAGGTCGAGCTCGTCGGCGTCGGGCGCGATCTGCGCGAGGATCGGCAGCAGCCGGGCCTCGGAGTCGCGGTTGACCCGGTACCAGACCGCGGCCAGGTCGTCGTCGTCCTCGGCGGCCCGGAGCAGCCCGCGCATCCACGGCAGGTCGTGGTCGATGTCGGCCGCCGACAGCGTCGCGTGCATGGCCTGCTCGATCGCCGGCACCAGCCGCGAGCCGGGCGGCGTCGCGGCGAGCTCGGCGCGCCAGGCGTCGCCGCCGAGCGTGAGCAGCGGGGCGATCGCGTCTTCCTTGGTCCGGCTGTAGCGGTAGAAGGTGCGCAGCGAGATGCCGGCGGCCTCCGCGATCGACTCCGCAGTCGTGCCGGCCGCGCCGTGGTCGGTGAACAGCTGCGCGGCGACGCGCGCGATCTCGAGCTGCGTCGCCGTACGACGTCGCTCGGTCAGGCTCGCCGAAGTTCCGCTCACAGGGAGCAGCGTAGCGATCGGTGGCGTCGTACGGGCATATTGTGCCGATCTGGCACGTTGTGCCATATCGACGCGATGACACCAGCGCCACCGCGACCACGAGAGAGGAAATCGAGATGAACCGTTACGAGGGACGTCGGGTCCTGGTCACCGGAGGCGGCTCGGGCATCGGCCAGGCCACCGTGCTGCGAATGCTGGCGGAGGGCGGTCGCATCGTCGCCGCCGACGTCAGCGAGGCGGGCCTCGCCGACACCGTCGCCAAGGCGGGCGACGCGGCCGACCGGCTCTCGACCGTCGTCATGAACGTCGCCGACGAGGCGTCGGTCACGGCGGGCGTCGCGACCGCCGTACAGACGCTCGGAGGGCTGGACGCGGTCGTCAACGCCGCCGGCATCCTGCGCTCGGGACACACCCACGAGGTCACCGTCGAGTCGTTCGAGCAGGTCCTCCGGATCAACCTGGTCGGTACCTTCATCGTGATCCGCGAGGCGATTCCGGCCCTGCGCGAGGGCAATGGCGCCGCGGTCGTGAACTTCAGCTCGACCTCCGCGATGTTCGCCCACCCCTACATGGCGGCCTATGCCGCGAGCAAGGGTGGCATCCAGTCGATGACCCACGCGCTCGCCGCCGAGTACGCCCAGCAGGGCATCCGCTTCACCTCCGTGCAGCCCGGCTCGATCTCGTCCGGCATGACCGACGGCAGCGGCCAGAGCAAGCAGAGTGTCGGCCCCGGCCTGCCCGAGGACGCCGACATGAGCCTGTTCATGAAGCTCGCCCCCGCCCTCGGCCAGGGCTTCGCGGGCCCGGAGACGGTCGCCTCGGTCGTCGCGCTCCTCGCCAGCGACGACGGCGCCTTCATCACCGGCACCGAGGTCCGCATCGACGGCGGCACCCACTTCTGAGTGCCGGCGTGCGGGGGTTGCGCCACGAACTGCGTGCAACCCCCGCACCTCGACGGTACGTGTTACCGACGGTAACATCTGGGGCATGGGTGGCATCGGCGCAGTCCAGAGTGAATACCAGGCGATGCTTCGGACGCTGTCAGAAGCATCGGTCGAGCAGCACTTCGACGCCTTCACCGACATCGCGTGGGACGACCCGGCGTTCGCGATCGACCCGGCCGACCCGCGCTGGGTGCTGCCGGAGGTCGACCCGCTGGGGCGTACGGCGTGGTACCGGTCGCTCCCGCTGGAGCGGCAGATCGAGGTCGGCTTCTACCGCCAGACCAATGTGGTCAAGGTGGGCCTGCAGTTCGAGCAGGTGCTCATCGCCGGGTTGATGATGTACTGCCTCGACCTGCCGAACGGGCGGGCCGAGTTCCGGTACTCCACGCACGAGGCGACCGAGGAGTGCCATCACACGCAGATGTTCCAGGAGTTCGTCAACCGCACCGGGCTCGACGTCCCGGGTGCGCACAGCGTCTTCCGGGCGCTGGGGCCGATCCTGCCGCTCGCCGCGAAGCACCTGCCGTTCATCTTCTTCGTCGGCGTCCTCGGGGGCGAGGAGCCGATCGACCACGCACAGAAGGTGATGCTCCGCTCCGGCGAGGAGATGCACCCGCTGCTGCGGCGGATCAGCCAGATCCACGTCGCCGAGGAGGCGCGGCACATCGGGTTCGCCCACCAGTTCCTCGAGCACCGCGCCCCGGCGCTCAATGTCTTCGAGCGCGCCTTCGCGTCGGTGTTGACGCCCGTCATCATGCGGCTGCTGTGCGACGCGATCGTCGTGCCGGGGCCGAAGGCGATCCGCGACATGGGCATCCCCAAGGACGTCGTCCGCGAGGTGTGGTGGGGCAGCCCCGAGTCGCGCAAGTTCCTGCGCGACATGTTCGGCGACGTCCGGATGCTCGCCGAGGAGATCGGCCTGATGAACCCGGTCTCGCGCCGCATCTGGCGCGCGCTCGGCATCGCCGGGCGACCCAACCGGTTCCGCAGCGAGCCGGCGCCGGGCTCGGCCTGACCCGGGCCGAGGCTCAGCTCCGGGGTGCGTCCTCGAGATACCAGTCCGGCAGCGGTCCCGGGTGCAGGTCGGTGTCGTCGTCCGGCCGGGTCAGGGTGAGGACGGCGCGGACGATCTCGTCCCGCTCCTCGAGCGCGTCGGCGATGGCGGCGAGCCGGCTGGCGACATCCGACTCGGGCGCGTCGCCGACCACGTCGACGGCGGCGACGAGGAAGATCCGGTCGGCGCCGACCCACTCCATGTGGAGATAGCTGACCCGCGCGATCTCGGGGTGCTCGAGCAGCGCGCCCAGCACGACATTGCGTGCCAGCGGGGTGACCGCCTCGCCGGTGAGGAAGTCGAGGTTGCGCCGGATCAGGAACAGCGCGACCCCGCCGAGCAGGACGCCGACCGCGATGGAGCCGATCGCGTCCCACACCGGGTTGCCCGTCACCTGGTGCAGCAGGATGCCGACGAAGGCGATGCCGAGGCCGACGAGCGCGGCGGAGTCCTCGGCGACGACGGCGCGCAGCATCGGGTTCGACGTGACGTGCAGGTAGCGGACCGGATGCAGCCGACGCGGTACGGCGGCCGCGCGGGCCTGGCGCAGCGCCTGCAGGAAGGACGTCCCCTCGAGCACGAAGGCGATGCCGAGCACCAGGTAGGCCACCAGATAGGACGGCGTGTCTCCCTCCCCGCCGAGGGACTGCACGCCGTGCCAGACCGAGACGGCGGCGCCCACCGTGAACAGCCCGAAGGCCGCGAACATCGACCACACGTAGCCGGCGCGTCCGTAGCCGAGCGTGTGCTCGTCGTCCGGCGGGCGCGCGGCCTGGCGCTCGCCGACGAGCAGGAAGACCTCGTTGCCGGTGTCGGCCCACGAGTGGGCGGCCTCGGCGACCATCGACGCGGAGCCGGTGATGGCGGCGGCCGCCGTCTTGGCGACGGCGATCAGCGCATTGGCGCCGAGCGCGACCAGGACGGTGAGCAGGCTCTCGTTCCGCGGCTCCGAGGTTTCCGTCACCCGACCCATTGTGGGGGCTCGGGCGGGGCTATGCCGAGGACTGAGCTGTCTGGGTCAGGGCGCGCCGCATCTCGACGATCCACTGCTTGTAGGCGACGTGCGAGGCGCGCAGTGCGTCGCCGGGCCAGTTGGCCGGCAGCAGGTCGGCCGGCAGCACCGGGTCGGTGAGCAGATGGCGCCCCGAGGTCGCGCACGCGGTGAAGCGCAGGACCGGGTCGTCGGTCGCGGTGGAGTCGAGCAGCGCGCGGGCCGTCGCGGCCCAGTCGTCGAGGTTCCAGAGCCGTCGGGCGAGGTCGGCCGGCTCGCTCACCGGAGCGCCGACGAAGCGCTCGCAGACGTCGTCGACGGCGGCGGGCCAGTCGAGGTCGAGGTTGGCGGGCCGGGTCCAGAGGCCCTCGCGAACCTCGGCGAGCCGGAGGTCGGTGAGCGCCGCGCGCAGGTCGGCGCGGTCGCTGGCGGTGCGACCGGCGGTGGTGACGGCGACCAGCTCCCAGTCGCCGTCCCAGTCGCGCAGCGACGGGTGGGCGGCCTGCTCCTGCCGGCGTTGCCGGGCGACGAGCCGGTCGGAGAGGCGGTAGGCGCCCTCCTCGTCGCGGACGACGTCGCCCGCCGCGGTCATCCGCGACAGTGCGACCCGCACGGTCGGCTCGGCGAAGCCGACGACGGACGCCGCCGCGACGAGCTCGCGGGTGGACAGCCGGGGCACCTCGGCGCCCAGCAGCAGGGTGAGCAGGGCGGAGCGGGTGGAGACGGGCTTGAGGTCGAGAGCAGCCATGACCCGGTCATGTTACAGACTCCGGACGGCCGTCGCCGATCTGTTGTGATCTATGTCTAACAGTCTTGGCGCGGCTGTCGGCACTATGTAACGGTGGCGCCATGACTGAGGCGAACACGCAGAAGCGACTGGCGGGCCGGACCCTGATGATGTCCGGGGGCAGCCGGGGGATCGGGCTGGCGATCGGGCTGGCGGCGGCGCGCGAGGGCGCGAACGTCGTCCTGCTCGCGAAGACCGACGTCCCCGACCCGCGCCTGCCCGGCACGGTCCACACCGCGGCGGCCGAGATCGAGGAGGCCGGCGGCCAGGCGCTCGCCGTCGTCGGCGACGTCCGCGACGAGGCGTCGGTCGAGAACGCCGTCGCGCAGGCGGTCGAGCGCTTCGGGGGCATCGACATCTGTCTCAACAACGCCTCCGCGATCGCGCTCGACGGCACCGAGCAGCTGCCGGTCAAGCGCTTCGACCTGATGACCCAGATCCAGCTGCGCGGCACCTACCTGCTGACCCGCGCCTGCCTGCCGCACCTGCGCGAGGGAACGAACCCCCACATCCTGTCGCTGTCGCCGCCGCTCAACATGTCGCCCGAGTGGCTGGGCAAGCACCCGGCGTACACCCTCGCCAAGTACGGCATGTCGCTGCTGACGCTCGGCTGGGCCGCGGAGTACGCCGACGCGGGTGTGGCCGCCAACTGCCTGTGGCCCGAGACCCTGATCGCGACCGCGGCCGTCCAGAATCTGCTCGGCGGCGACGACGCGATCGCGAAGGCGCGCACGCCCGGGATCGTCGCCGACGCCGCCATCGAGATCCTGACCCGGCCCGCCCGGGAGTTCACCGGCCGCGCGGTGCTCGACGTCGAGGTGCTGCGCGAGGCGGGCGTCACCGACTTCTCCGCGTACGGCGGCACCGGCGAGCTGGAGTACGACATCTTCATCGACGGTCCGCAGTGACCGGTCCGCGCGACGCCTACGCCGGGACGCTCCGCGTCGAGGTCGTCGGTCACGGCGGCGGCCACGCCGAGGCGCGGGTGACCGTCACCGAGGCGCACCTCAACCCGCACGGCACCGCCCACGGGGCCTTCCTGTTCTCGGTCGCGGGCATCGCGCTGGCGGCCGCGGCCAACGACGCCGAGCACTCGGGCGTCGTGAGCGCGGTGCAGATCGACTACGTGCGCCCGGCGCGGCCCGGCGACGCGCTGGTCGCGGAGGCGCGGGTCGCGGAGCGGCTGGCGAAGGAGGACCTCTTCGTGGTCCGGGTGACGCACGATGGCGAGCTGGTCGCGCGCGCGACCGGGCGCGCCAACCGGCGGGTCCGCAGGCCCTAGGAGAGCGCGAGCCGCAGCCGGGTGTGCCGTCGCACGAAGATGCTCGGCGCCCAGGCTGCGGCGTCCGCCTCGTCGCCGTCGAGCCGGATCGACGTGGTCCGACTGAGCAGCGCATGGATCGCGACCGTCGCCTCGAGCCGGGCCAGTGCGGACCCGACGCAGAAGTGGATGCCGCGCCCGAACGCGAGGTGCTGGCGGATGCCGGTCCGGCCGAGGTCGAGCGTGTCCGGCTCCTCGAAGCGCGCGGGATCGCGGTTGGCGGCGCCCCAGAGCAGCAGCAGCGTGCTGCCGGCGGGCAGCTCGACGCCGCCGAGCGTGGTACGCGCCGCGACGTGGCGGTAGTGCCCGCGGAAAGGTGACTCCAGGCGCAGGCACTCGTCGAGGAACGGATCGATCAGGTCCGGCTGCCGGCGCAGCAGGTTCTGCAGGCAGGAGTCGGTCGCGAGCCGCCGCGCCGCCGTACCGACGAGGCCGGCGGTCGACTCGCCGCCCGCGCCGACGAGCTGCAGCAGGATCAGCACGGCCGTGTCGACGTCCAGGTCGTCGATCTGGCACGCCAGGGCCAGCTCGCCCATCAGGTCGTCGCCCGGCCGGTCGAGCGCGGCGTCGAACCGCTCGGCGAGGTAGGCGTGCAGGTCCAGGGAGGCCTGGACCGTCGTGCCGAGCCGGTCGCCGTCGACCCAGCCACCGAGCATCTCGGTGCTGTCGTAGGCCCAGCGCAGCAGGTCCGGTACGTCGTCCGGCGCCAGGCCGATCAGCTCCGCGACGAGCACCAGCGGCAGCCGGTCGGCCATGTGGCGCGCCCAGTCGCCGCCGCCGTCGGCGAAGTGGCGGCTCCACAGATGGTCGACCTGGCCCGAGACCGACGACTCCAGTGAGCGGATCCGCCGCCCGATCGTCGCCAGGACGACGCCGCGGTGCATCTTGTGCGACGGGTCGTCCGCGGTCGCGAGGACCTGCTCGACCGCGCCGCCGCCGTCCGTCGGGAGCGTGGTGGCGCTGCCGTCGGCCCGCCGCAGCAGCACCGAGCGCAGTTTCGAGGAGTAGGTCTCGGGCTCGGCGAGCACCTCCTGGACCAGGTCCCACGACGTCACCAGATGGACGTCGGTGCCGGCGACGCGGTGCACCGGATCGCTCGCGCGCAGCCGGGCGAGCGCGGGGTAGGGGTCGTCGACCAGCGCGGGGTCGAAGACGTCGAAGGTGTGGAGCATGGAGCCAGTGTCGGCCCGCGGCGGCGGGCCGTCAGCAGAAGCGGACAGGTCGGCGTGGAGTTACCTAGAATGTGTCTCATCTGCCGCTCAGAGATGGCGATCCGATGTCTCAGTGCGAGACCCTCTGCTCATGACGCAGGGCGACTGGCTGCTCGATGGACGCCGGCGCGACGCCGCCGTGCGACGGATCCACCGCGCGGCCGGGGAGCTCTTCCTCGAGCGCGGCATCGAGCGGACCACCGCCGACGCCATCGCCCGGCGGGCGGGCTGCTCGCGCGCCACGTTCTACCGCCTGGTCGGCAGCCGGGGGGCGCTCATCGACGCGCTGCTCACCAGCGGCGCCGCGGCCGTCGTCGCGCGGGTCGAGGAGGCCACCGAGGGACTGGCAGGCGCCGACCGGGCGACCGAGGCGATCGTGACCGCCGCGGCCGCGATCCGCGACGACCCGGTGGTGGCCGCCTGGCTGCGCGAGCGCGCGGGTCTCGGCGACCTGCTCGGCGGCCCGGAGGGGGTCGCCGGGCTCGCGAGGACCCTCACCGGCGTCGCCCGCCCCGACACCCGCGACGGCGAGTGGATCGTCCGCTCGGTCCTCGCCCTGGTCGCGATGCCGGGCGCCGACGCCGCGGCCGAGCGCGAGCTGGTGGCGACGTATGTGGTCCCGCCGCTGGGCGTCTAGAGCCAGCCGACCGCCCCGAAGGTCATGGCGAGCGCGAGGTCGACGGCCGCCATCGCGCCGACCACGGTGAACCGCCGCCGGTGGCTGTCCATGTCGAAGACGGTCGCGGCGATCCAGAAGAAGGTGCCGTAGCCGAGCACCACGATCGGAAGCAGGAGGGGCTCGTTCCAGTACCACCACGCCCAGTGGAAGATCCCGGCGCGGTGCAGCAGCACCTCGACGAAGACACACACGCACGACCACCAGGTGATGAAGACCCAGCGGTTCGGGATGCCGAGGATCCGGAGGTTCTTGTCGGCCGGCAGGAACTTCACGAACTCGATGCCGCTGATCAGGAACAGGAAGACGATCTCGATCGACCAGCCGATCAGGATCAGGTACGCCGTGTCCCCGGTCACCGTCCACAGCGGCGCGCGGTCGCTGACGTGGAACCACGCCGAGTTGACCAGCTCGTTGAGGACGTCCATCAGGAAGAAGGCGAGCCCGGCGGCGATCACGTCGTACCGCTGGCGCTCGACCTCGTTGGCGTAGACGTACATGACGATGCCGAAGAAGGTCACGACGTACCAGTGCAGGTGCGACGGGTCGCGCAGCATGGCGAGCGCCTCGCGGGCGGCGTCGGTCGGCACGAGGGCGCCGAGGAGGGTGCTGAGGAGGGGCGTCACGTCGTCCGAACCTAGGGGCCGTCGCCGGATCCGCCGGTGGGGTTCCCTCCATGGTGGGAGGGTGCCGCTTGTGAGTATCTCCATCGAGCAGCGGATGCGCCCGCATCTCGACGCGATGTGGGCCGACCGTGACCGGATCGTGCGCCAGGTGGCGCAGTCGGTGACCCGCGGCGTGCCGAGCTATGCGACGACACCGTCGAGCGAGGTCTGGATCGGCATGACCCGGATCCTTGAGCGGGCTGCCCACGGCAACCCGTTCGGCGCGCCGACCGACGACGACCGGCTGGCCGCGATCGGCACGGGCGCGCAGGGCGCGGGTGCGGGCATCGCGGTCGACGACCTGGTCACCGCGGTCCTCCTCGGCGCCCGCGAGGTGGAGTACGACGTCCTGGAGCGCGCGACGGAGGCCGGCGTCCCGGCGGGGGAGATCCTCGAGGCCTCGCGGCGGGCGCGGGTCTGGGCCGAGCAGGTCGCGGTCTGGGCGGTCCAGGGCCTGTGCGGCGCGGCGGAGGCCGACGCCGAGGATCACGTCCGGCACGAGCAGCTGATCGCCGAGCTGCAGGCGGGCGACCTCGACGCGGCCCGTGCGACGCTCGACCGGCTGGGCCTCGACCCGGCGACGCGGTGGTGGGCGGTGGCGGTCGCGGGCGATGCGACGCCCGCGCTGCGCCTCGCCAACCACGGCGCGGTGTGGGGACTGACCGCCGGACTGGTCCCGCGGGCGCCGAGCGTCCCGCGCGAGCTGGTCGCCGGCGTGAGCGGACCGGCCGGCGTGGCGGAGCTGCCGGCCGCGCTGCGCGACGCGGCCCGTGCCGCGCGGGTCGGCGCCCGGTTCGGGCGCGGCGGAGCGGTCACCCTCGCCGAGCTCGGCCTGCTCGTCCCGCTCCACGAGGACCCCGCCCTCGCCCGCCGCCTGCACGAGCGGTGGGTCGCGCCGCTCGCCGCGGAGCCGCGCCACGACCTGGTGGCGACACTGCGCCGCTGGCTGGAGCGAGACGGTCAGGTCGACGCGGTCGCACGCGATCTCGACGTCCACGCCAACACGGTGCGCAACCGGCTGGCGCGGATCGGGCGGCTGCTCGGCGACGCCTGGCGCGCGCCGCAGGGGCGGGCCGAGGTCTGGGCGGCACTCCAGCTCGGCTGAGGAGAAGTTGTGGGAACCTCCACATTCTGACCGCGGCGTCGCTGCGTTGAATGGTCGGACCCGAGGAGGCCCGATGAGACGGACGACCACACTGCTGGTGCCCCTGGCGCTGGCGGCGCTGCTGCTCGCGCCCTTGCGGGCGCCCGCGGCCCGGGCCGACGGCGGTGGCGGCGACATCGACCTCCAGGACCTGCTCGCCCAGGTGCCCGGCATCGTGCACGCCCTCCTGACCGACCGCGCCGACATGCTGCGCTGCCCGGAGCTCATCGGCGGCACCATCGGACTCCTCGAGTCGGCCGGCGAGCCCGGCCGTCGCACCGTCGACGAGGGCAACCCGCTGCGCGACGGCGATCCGAGTGACGCGCCGCGCAGCCTCCCGGACCAGGTGATCTTCCGGAGCACGACCCAGACCTTCAACCGGCGCTACCAGTTCGCGCTCTCCGGCGGCCACATCTGGTTCAAGTCCAACACCGAGGTGACCGGCCTCCGCGAGCCGTGGGCGCGGCTGCCCGTGTCGGCCTGCTTCGCCGGCAAGGTCGCCGGCATCTCCGCGGACGACGACGAGCTGATCGCCGTCGACACCGACCGCTGGGTCTACGGCATGGACGGCGCGCTCAAGGCGGCGCGCTTCTTCAACTGGTCATTGCGCTGGGGGCCGCCGGTGTGGACCGGACCCGGCCGCCGGCTGCCCGCCGGCATCGCCACCTGGTCGTGGTCGGTCGTCTCCCAGCTCGAGGACGGGACCTGGCCCGACGACGCCGGCAACGCGCACCGTGTCGGCGACGGGAAGGTCTCGCACATCTGGACGCTCAGTCACGGCGGCCAGCGGTTGACCTACCTCGATCCGTGGCTCGCCAACGACCAGAGCTATGAGATGTGCGGCCCGGTCCGCGGCCGGTTCCGGTCGGCGAGCATGTCGGCGTCCGGCTCGACCGTCTTCGTCGTCGGCCGGTACGGCGACCTCTGGACCCGGCTCTACGACTTCGACATCGCAGGCGCCGACCCCGTCTTCTTCGACTACGCCTACGACGACCAGCGCGGCGTCGCGAAGCCCAAGATCCAGCTGCCGTCGCCGGCGTGGGTGCGCCAGCCGAAGATCCCCGGCGCGATCACCGACCGGATCTCGATCCACAAGGTCGGCGCGGGCGCGATCCACCGCGAGCTCCGCGTCGAGGGCGTCCGGTCGGGCGCCGCCGGCTACTGGCACAAGGACATCGCCGCGCCGCGCTGGGCGTTCACCGCCACCGGCGGCGCACTCGCCGGCCACCCGCTCGCCAACCCGAGCGGCGACACCTCCGCCCGCGGCCTCGGCCCGAGCGAGGACCGGACCTACGCCGGCGCCGTGCCGGGCGGCACGGTGACCATCGCCGACTTCAACGCCTCCTGCTCGCCCGCGCGGGTCGAGGTCCGACTGACGACGGGGGAGCGGTTCGCGCTGCGGCTGCACACGACCGACAACATCCGCCAGTTCCAGCGGGCGCGCGGGCTCGACGGCACGCCGCGGATGTTCAACGGGATGCTGGAGATCCCGCCGGCCCTGCGGACCTCGCCGAGTCCGGCGATCCGGGCGGTCGTCGCCCGGCTCGGCGCGCAGCGGTTCGTGCGGGCCAACCTCGACGGCACCCTCGACAGCCTGCGCTTCCGCAAGCAGCCCTGGACGCTGACCTACCGGTCCTGACCTACCGGTCCTGACCTACCGGCCCTGACCTACCGGCCCTGAGTCACCGCTCGATCGCGCGCTCGGTGCCGAGCCGGGCGCGGGCCGCGGCGCGGGTGCCGGCCTCGTGGGAGCCGGGGGCCGCATGGCCCGCGGCGGCCGTGCCCTTCCAGGTGCCGCGGATGCCGTGCTCGCGCTGCATCCTGCCGAAGTAGTCGACGATCTCGACCTCCTTGGCCCGGATCGCCAGCTCGGTCGACGCCGGGTCCTCGGCGACCGCCGCCTCCTGGACCTCGCGCCGTGCGGTCGACAGTCGGTGGCCGACGTGGTCGGCCCATGCCTCGTAGAACGCGGCGCGCGCCGTCGAGCCGTGGACCGGCTTGAGCTCCCAGCGTCGGCGGCGGGCGTTCCACACCTGCTGCTCGTCGGCCTTGTGGGCGCCCGAGCGCAGGTGGGCGTCGCCGTCGGCGACCATCTGGGTCACCAGCGACGCGTAGAGCGCCTTGACCACCGCGACGTCGCTCGGGAAGCCGTAGAGGGTGACCCGGGTGTTGCTCGTGTAGATCGCCACCCGGACGTCGTTGGCCCGCGCGATCTCGATCATCAGCCGGACGTAGCGGGCCAGGGAGCGCTTGCCGGACTCACCGATGAGGACGGTCTCGTAGGTCGGCTCCTCCCGCTTCTCCTCGGCGCCCGCGGTCGCGCGGGCCACGGCCAGCGCGATCTGGTGGCGGGTGGCCAGCGCCTGCGCCTTGGCGAAGAAGGCGTCGCGCTCGGCGGTGTTGGAGGTGCGCTCGGCCTGCCGCAGCAGCCGCCCGATGCGGAGCAGGGTGCGGTCGTCGCCGTCGACGCCGGTGTCGAGACCGTTGAGCCGGTAGGCGGTGTGGAGCAGCTCGGCCTGGACCGGCCGGCCGATGTCCTCGAGCAGCCGCAGGTGGGTCGTGCGGAACTCGCGCCCGTGCCCCTCGCCCGCCGCGAGGTGGTGGGCGATCTCGTGCAGCACGACCGCCCCGCGCAGGGACCAGGCGCCGCCCACCTCGCGGGGCGGGATCGCGATCACCCCGCGGCGCGGGCGCTCGTCGTACTCGTAGTGGGCGCGGGTGCGCCCGCGCCGGGCCCGCACCACGACCGGCACCGCGGCCAGGTCGAGTCCCGTGCCGTCGTCGTAGCGGCTCTCGGTGGCGACGAGATGGGCCAGCACCCGGTCGACGAACTCCTGGACGTGCGCCGGATCGGTGAACCGCGGCTCGGTCTCGGGCTCGAAGGTCTGCACCGTCTCGCCCACCCGGACCCGCAGCGGCTCGCCGGGCCGGCGGCTCGCGTCGTCGAGCCATCCGGAGAACAGATCTTCGGCGGCATAGACCTCACGGGTTTCGGGCATAGGGCCACCTTGTCAGGTGCCACCGACGGAAACCGACGGCGGACCGGATAGCCTCACCCTCGCGACAGAAGTCGCAAGGGATCACCAACATGCGAACCTCCGGGAACATACACAGATGTAGATGAAGATGAACTCGCTGCGACGCGTCCTGCTGCTCGTCGTCGCGCTCGTGGCGAGCACGCTTTCGCTCGTGGGCCTCTCGTCCGCGCCGGCCAGCGCCGACACGTTCAACGGCACCGCCGAGGTCCGCGCCACCGTCGCGGTCCGCCAGGGCGGCACCGCCACCGTGCAGGGCCGCGTCACCTTCGTGGCGCCCGACTCGCAGCGCTACTACGTCCTGGCCGGCACGGCCACGCTGCAGCAGCTGGCCTACGGCGCGAGCGCCTGGACGACGGTCAGCAGCCAGACCATCACCCAGGACACCGAGGACCTGACCTGGACGGTGCGCCCGGCGAAGAACACGCAGTACCGCGTCGTCTACTCCGGCGGCACCTACACCTGGCCGGACTCGAGCACCGACAGCTGGAACCCCGCCACCTCGGCGGCGGTGACGGTCGGCGTCGCGCGCAACCTGAACGACAAGTACACGAAGCGCACGCACGTCTTCCAGGGCAAGGTCGCGGCCTACGGTCGCAAGATCGTCGTCATCCAGAAGTCGACCTGCGCCGACCCGAAGTCCGCCTCCTGCAAGTGGAAGACCTACAAGAAGCTGCGCACCAGCGCGAAGGGCGCCTGGTCGCTGAAGCTGCCGTTCAACCGGACCAACACGCACTTCCGTGCGGTCGTGAAGGCCGGATCCGGCTACATCACCAGCTACTCCACCTGGGTGATCAGCACCCGCCGGTACTGACCGCGTAGGTCAGGCCGACTCCTCGAGGCCGGCTGCGGGGCTCGCGCCCTGCAGCCGGTCTCGGCGCTCCACCAGCTCGGTGATCGCCTCGACGAAGCGCACCGTGCTGTCGCCGACGCCGTTGTCGTCGAAGTAGTGGTGGCGCATCGCCGCGCGGGCGATCCGGTGCTCGTCGTGGGCGAGCCGGTCGGTGAGCAGCTCGGTGAGGGCGGGCAGGTCGTCGGTGTCGATGACGTCGGCGCACCGGCTGACGGGCACCTCCTGGCGCAGCCGCTCGGCGTCGTGGTGCCGGTCGGTGATGAGGATCGGCTTGTCGGTCTGGAGGTAGAGCCAGTCGAGGCCGACCGACGAGACGTCGGTGATCATCGCGTCGCAGCCGGGGAAGACGGCGAGGATGTCGCCCTGCCAGATGGCGGCGTGGCCGGCGTCCGGCTCGCGCTCGGCGGCCCGCTCGATCAGGTCGAGGATCGCCTGGTGCGCCTCGCGGATCGCGGGCGTCTGGCTGGTGGTGACCTTCGGGTGCGGCTTGTAGACCAGCCGCGCGTCCGGGACGGCGAGCACTGCGGTCGCGATCTCGACGCCGAAGACGTCGACCGACGTGTAGTCGTTGTACTCCGCGTCGCCCTCCCAGGTCGGCGCGTAGAGGACGCTACGTCGCGCGCTCGGCGGCAGCAGGGGAGCGGGACGCAGGTCGAGCTGGGGTCGGCCGATCCGGACCAGGCGGTGCTCGTCGAGCTCCATCAGCGCCGCCCGGTGCCGCTGGACGGCGGCCTCGCCGGCGACGAACACGCGGTCGTAGGCCTTCGCGTTGTTCGACACCATGCTGTGCTTGTCGCTCTCGCCGTGGTTGATGTGCACGTGGAACATCCGGCCGTCGAGCAGCGAGTTGAAGTTGAGCATCGAGTTGTTGCAGTACACGACGACCTTGGCCTCGAGCTCGTCGTACGCCGCGGCGAGGTCGGCGAAGCCGGGCGCGAAGTGGACGGGCAGCGAGGTCCGCTCCTCGACGATCGCGCGGGTCTGCGGGTCGCGCGTCAGGATGCCCACGGGATGGGTGTCATCGAGCCGTTCCAGCACCGGGAGCCACTGAAGGAGCTGGTAGACCCGGGTCGGGTCGTCGGCGAAGTAGGCGATGACATGGGGCTTCTGCACCGGCGGATACTACGGCCACGAACGGTGGGTGAACGAACCGGCGCGAGCGCTCGAATGTTGCGTTTCGGTAACCTCGCGCCGTGCCCGATCTCCGGCGTCCGCTCCGCCGCCTCGTCAACCGTTCCGTGCACCGCGTCTGGCGCTGGGCCGAGCACGTCGGCGACGTGTCGCCCGGCACCGATCTGGCCGACCGGTTCGGGACCTTCGGGCCCGGCGCCTGCCTGGCCTTCCCGCTCTCGGACGTCGTCAACGCCGCGGCCATCCACGTCGGCCGCGACACCCTGATCGGCCGCTACGCCACGCTTTCCGTCGGCTACGGGCCGACCCAGACCGTGCTCCCCGAGCGGGGCCTGGTGATCGGCGAGCGCTGCGTCCTCGGCGCCCGGATCTGCATCACCGCGCACGAGTCCATCGAGATCGGGGACGACGTCTGGTTCGGCCAGGACGTCTTCGTCTCCGACGCCAGCCACGGCTACACCGACCCCGACATCCCGGTCGGCCTCCAGTTCGGCACCCACCAGCCGGTGACGATCGGCTCCGGCACCTGGATCGGCCACGGCGCGATGATCCTGCCCGGTACGACGATCGGCCGGAATGTCGTCGTGGCCGCAGGCTCGGTCGTCCGGGGCGCCGTGCCCGACCACGCGGTCGTGGGCGGGGTCCCGGCCAAGCTGATCCGCCGCCTCGACGCCGACCGTCAGTGGGTGCGTGTCCGCGACGAGCCGGCCGTCGAGCTGCCCGCAGTGACCCTGTGAACGCCGTCGACGCGTCCCCTCGGGAGATCGCCGCGGGCCGGACCCGCGGTCGTGCCGACGTCCCAGGTAGTGTGGACGCCCCCGAGCCGATCGACTGCTACCGAACCGTGGGCAGGAGCCTCCGAACCCGATGACCGCCTGGCTATTGCTGGGACTCGCCATCCTTCTCGTCCTCGCGTGTGGACTCTTCGTCGCCGCCGAGTTCGCCTTCGTGACCGTCGACCGTGGCCAGGTCGACCGCGCCGCCGCTGACGGCGACGCCACGGCGCTCGGCCTGCAGAAGGCGCTCCGCACGCTGTCGACCCAGCTCTCCGGAGCCCAGGTCGGCATCACCATCACCAACCTGGCCATCGGCTTCCTGGCCGAGCCGGCGATCGCGGAGCTGCTCCGCGGCCCGCTCGGCACGGCCGGCGTGCCCGACAGCGCGATCGGGCCGGTCGCGGTCACCCTCGGCCTGGTGCTGAGCACGCTGCTCACCATGCTCATCGGCGAGCTGGTGCCGAAGAACGTCGCCATCGCGCTGCCGATGGCCACGGCGCGCATGACCCAGCGCCCGATGCGTCTCTTCACCGCCGCCGCACGCGGGCCGATCAAGGTCCTCAACGGCAGCGCCAACGCGATCGTGCGCCGTCTCGGCGTCGAGCCGCAGGAGGAGCTCCGCTCGGCGCGCAGCTCCACCGAGCTCGCGTCGCTGATCCAGCACTCCGCCGACGAGGGCACGCTCGACGCCGACACCGCCGAGCTGATGGAGCGCTCGGTCGAGTTCGGCACCCGCACCGCGGGCGAGATCATGACGCCGCGCGTCCGCACCCGCACCCTCGAGGCCAACGACCGCGCCAGCGCGGTCATCACGCTGGCGCGCGAGTCCGGCAACTCGCGCTTCCCGGTGCTCGACGAGTCCGACGTCGTCGTCGGCACCGTCCACGTCAAGAACGCCGTCGCGCTGCCGCTCCACGAGCGCGCGACGACCAAGGTCAAGCACCTGATGGCCAAGCCGATCGTCGTCCCCGACTCGCTGCGGCTCGACCCGCTGCTCGCGCTGCTGCGGGCCGACGGCTTCCAGATGGCCATCGTCCTCGACGAGTACGGCGACCACGCCGGCATCGTCACGCTCGAGGACGTCATCGAGGAGATCGTCGGCGACATCGCCGACGAGCACGACCGGCTCGGCAGCCGCGGCCGGCTCCGTCGCGACGGCACCTGGTCGCTGTCCGGCCTGCTCCGCCCCGACGAGGTCGAGGACCTCACCGAGGTCCAGCTCCCCGAGGGCGAGGACTACGACACCGTCGCGGGCCTCGTGCTCAAGGTGCTCGGCCGGATCCCGCAGACCGGCGACGAGGCCGTCGTACCGCTGCCGCTGGCGGGAGAGGACGACGACGAGCCGCTGCGCCGCGCCGTCCTGACCGTCGACCACATGGACGGACTGCGCATCGACCGGATCTCGCTGCGCGTCGAGGAGGTGGGCAACGATGGGTGACTTCGGTGGCGTCCTGCTCGCCGTCGTCCTGCTCGCGGCCAACGCCTTCTTCGTCGGCGCCGAGTTCGCGCTGATCTCCGCGCGCCGCAGCCAGATCGAGCCGCGCGCCCAGGCCGGGTCGCGGATGGCCCGGATCACGCTCGACGCCATGGAGCGGGTCTCGGAGATGATGGCGGGCGCCCAGCTCGGCATCACCATCTGCTCGCTCGGCCTCGGTGCCGTCGGCGAGCCCGCGCTCGCGCACCTCATCGAGCCGGTCTTCCACGACCTGCACGTGCCCGACGAGTGGCTGCACCCGGTCGCCTTCGTGCTGGCGCTGTGCATCGTCGTCTTCCTGCACGTGGTGCTCGGCGAGATGGTGCCCAAGAACATCGCCATCGCCGGCCCCGACCGCGCGGCCCTCATCCTCGGCCCGCCGATGCTCGGCATCGTCACCGTGCTCCGGCCGCTCATCATCGCGATCAACGCGATCGCGAACGCCATCCTGCGGCTGCTCCACATCGAGCCGAAGGACGAGGTCGGCAGCACCTTCACCCGCGAGGAGGTGGCGGCCCTCGTCGAGGAGTCCCACGGCGAGGGGCTGCTGGCGGAGGATGAGTACGACCGGCTCTCCGGCGCGCTCGGCTTCACCGAGAAGACAGTCGGCGAGATCATGATGCGGCCCGAGACGCTGGCGACCGTCGTCCGCGGCTCGACCGGCGCAGACGTCGAGGCGCTGTGCGCCGCGACCGGCTTCAGCCGGTTCCCGGTGGTGGGGGAGCACGGCGATCTGGCCGGCTACCTCCACATCAAGGACGTCCTCGAGCCCGACGAGGAGCGCCGGCTGCGCCCGGTCGCCGACCGCTGGATCCGGCCGTTCGCGACGGTCAGCGCCGACACGCTGCTCCACGACGCGCTCGAGGTGCTCCAGCGCCGCGGCTCCCACATGGCCCGCGTGGTCGGCGTCGACGGGACGACCCAGGGCGTCGCGGCTCTCGAGGACGTGATCGAGGAGCTGGTCGGCGAGATCCGCGACGCCGCGCACTCCGACGAGGCCCCGGCGACATGACCGCTTCCTCTAGGGTGTCGTCCGTGGGTGGATCGAAGACGGGCGACGGCCGTTCGACCGGTCCGCGAGTGCTGACGATCCCCAACCTGATCAGCGGTCTGCGCCTGCTCGGCGTCCCGCTCTTCCTCTACCTGGTGCTCGGCCCCGAGGCCGACGTGGCCGCGCTCGTCGTGCTCATGCTGTCGGGCGTCACCGACTTCCTCGACGGCTGGCTCGCGCGCAAGCTCAACCAGCAGTCCGAGCTCGGCAAGCTGCTCGACCCGATCGCCGACCGGCTCTACATCCTGGCCGTCGTCGTCGGCCTGGCGATGCGCGACATCATCCCGTGGTGGGTCGCGCTCTCGCTGCCGCTGCGCGACCTGCTGCTGTGGGGACTGGTGCCGCTGCTGCGCACCCGCGGCTACAGCGCCCTGCCGGTGCACTTCCTCGGCAAGGCCGCCACGTTCAACCTGCTCTACGCCTTCCCGCTGCTCCTGCTCGGCGACGGCGAGGGCACGGTCGCCACCCTGGCGCAGGTGTTCGGCTGGGCGTTCGCGCTGTGGGGGGTCGGGCTCTACTGGTGGGCCGGCGTCCTCTACGCCTGGCAGGTCCGCAAGCTGCTCGCCACCACCGAGCGACGATCCGATGCCTGACCAGCTGGACCGTGCCCGCACACCGCTCCTGACCCTGATCACCCAGGAGTCGCTCGATCGCGACTACCAGGTGGCCGCCGACCGCCGCGGCGAGAAGGCCCAGCCCGAGGGCCGGCGCGCCTACCGGATCGGCGTCATCGCCGTCATCGGCGCCTTCGCGATGCTCGTCACCGTGGCCGGCGTCCAGACCTCCGAGAACGCCGACGTCAACGACGCCAGCCGCGCGAGCCTCATCAAGCGGGTCGAGGACCGGCGTGCCGTCGTCACCCGCGACCAGAACCTGATCGCCAGCCTGCGCCGCAAGAACACCGACGCGGAGGCCGCCCTCAGCAGCCTCGGACGGCGGTACGCCAGTGTCCAGGCGCGCGTCGACCGGCTCGGCGCGCTCTCCGGCTTCGAGCCGGTGACCGGCTCCGGCGTCCGGGTCCGCGTCGACAATGCGCCGAGCGCCGGGGCCGACCAGGACATCCGCGACTCCGACCTCGCCCTCCTCGTCAACGGGCTCTGGCAGGCCGGCGCCGAGGCGATCGCGGTCAACGGCCAGCGGCTCAGCCCGGTGACGGCGATCCGCAACTCGGGCATCGCGATCGAGGTCAACAGCATCGGCATCGCGCCGCCGTACACGATCGAGGCGGTGGGCGACCGGCGTACCCTCGCCGCGAACTTCGTCGAGACCGACAGCGGTCTGAAGTTCATCGCGCTCGTCGACCAGTTCGGCTTCGCCTACCGGATGGACACGGTGACCGGCCTGCGGCTGCCTGCGGCACCGGGCGCGTTCCAACAGCTACGGTCGGCGAAGCAGGTCCCGAAGAACCAGAAGCGTCAGGGAGGTGAGGCACCGTGATCGCGGTGCTCGGACTCGTCGTCGGCATCGTCCTCGGGCTGGTGTTCCAGCCCGACGTGCCGCTGGGCCTGGAGTTCTATCTCCCGATCGCCGTCGTGGCCGCGCTCGACGCGGTCTTCGGCGCGCTGCGCGCCTATCTCGACGGGATCTTCGACGACAAGGTGTTCGTCGTCTCCTTCGTCAGCAACGTCCTCATCGCCGCGGGCATCGTCTACCTCGGCGACCGCCTCGGCGTCGGCGGCCAGCTCTCGACGGGCGTGATCGTCGTGCTCGGGATCCGGATCTTCACCAACGTCGCGGCGATCCGCCGCCACCTGTTCCATGCCTGAGCCCGACGAGCAGCAGCCCGAGCCGTCGGCCCCGGAGCCGTCAGAGCAGTCGGAGCAGTCGGAGCAGTCGGAGCAGTCGGAGCCGTCAGCACCGCCGGTACCGTCCGCACCCGCGGAGAGCACCGCGGCCGACCGGCTGCGGCGCGCGCTCTTCCAGCCCTCGCGCAAGCAGGTGGTCGCGGGCGTGCTGCTCGCGCTGCTCGGCTTCGGCGCGGTCACCCAGGTCCGGATGACCGGCCACGACGACACCTACGCCGGCCTGCGCGAGCAGGACCTGATCGACCTCCTCGACGGTCTCGCCGGCGCCCGCCAGCGCACCGAGGGCGAGATCAGCCGACTCGAGGACGTCGCCAGCGGCCTGCGCGACGACACGACCAAGCGGCAGACCGCCCTCGACCAGGCCGACGCCGAGGTCGACGACCTCAACATCCTGGCCGGCCTGGTGCCGGTCACCGGCCCCGGCATCCGGATCACGATCACCGAGGACACCGGCCGGGTCCGCCTCCCGTCGCTGCTCGACACGATCGAGGAGCTGCGCACCGTGCGCGCCGAGGCGATCGCGATCAACGGCAAGGTCCGCGTCATCGCGCAGACCTCCTTCGCCGAGACCGACGGCGGCTTCCTCGTCGACGGCGTGCGGCTCGAGGCGCCGTACGTCATCGACGTGATCGGCGAGCCGAGCGTCCTCAGCTCCGCCCTGACCTTCGCGCTCGGCCCCAAGAAGCAGGTCGAGGACGACGGCGGGCACCTCGAGGTCCGTGAGCTGCGCACCGTCGACATCGAGGCCGTGACGCGCCGTGCCGAGCCGCGCTACGCGGTACCGGACCAGGGGCAATAGGCTTCCGCCCATGAGCAACCCCGCTGACCTCAAGTACACCGTCGAGCACGAGTGGCTCCGCCGGCCGGGCGAGGCCGCCGGCTCGGTGCGTGTGGGCATCACCGACTACGCCCAGGACGCCCTCGGCGACATCGTCTACGTCTCGCTGCCCGAGGTGGGCGCCAGCGTCGAGGCCGGCTCGTCGTGCGGCGAGCTCGAGTCGACCAAGTCCGTCAGCGACGTCTATGCGCCGATCACCGGCGAGATCGTCGCCGTCAACGAGGCGCTCGACGCCACGCCCGAGCTGGTCAACACCGACCCCTACGGCGCCGGCTGGCTCTTCGAGGTCGTCCCCGCCGACGCCGGTCAGATCGAGGGTCTGCTCGACGCAGCGGGATATGAGGCCCAGCTCGACACCTGATCCGGTAGGTTCGTAAGTGAGTGGTGGGGCGCGATGGCCCCACTGCTTCGATCCGTCCAGACGAGGAGTCCCTGATGCCGTTCTGCACCAACTGTGGTCGGCAGAACCCCGATGACGCGCGCTTCTGCTCCCAGTGCGGCACGCGCCTGGTGGCGGCCGACACCGCCCCGCCGGTGAGCGACGCGACCGCGACGATCCAGTTCGGCGGCGGTGCCGCGGCCGACCGGGTCGAGACCTCCGACCGCGCGCTCAGCGCCGTCGACGCCGCCGCGGTCGACGCCCTGCCCACCGGCCACGCCCTGCTCGTGGTGCAGAAGGGCCCGGGCGCCGGCAGCCGCTTCCTGCTCGACGCCGACGAGGTGAGCGCCGGACGCCACCCCGAGAGCGGCATCTTCCTCGACGACGTCACCGTCTCGCGTCGCCACGCGGTCTTCCGCCGCGACGGCGACACCTTCACGGTCGAGGACGCGGGCAGCCTCAACGGCACCTACGTCAACCGCGACCGCATCGAGAAGACCACGCTCAAGGACAGCGACGAGGTCCAGGTCGGCAAGTACCGCCTGGTCTTCTTCGCCGGACACGAGAGCGCCTAGGCGCGATGCCTGCTGCCGTCGCTCGGGGCGAGCGGGAGCCCCTGCTCAACATCGGGCAGGTGCTCGACCGACTGCGCGCCGACTTCGAGGACATCAGCATCCCGAAGATCCGGTTCCTCGAGGCCGAGGGGCTGGTCAAGCCGGAGCGCACCCCGTCGGGCTACCGGAAGTTCTCCGAGGCCGACATCGCCCGGCTGCGCTACATCCTGCGGATGCAGCGTGACCACTACCTGCCGCTCAAGGTCATCGGCGAGCACCTCGACGCCCTCGACCGCGGGCTCGAGCCGCCCGCGCCCGAGCCCGTCGTCCCCACCGTGCCCACCGTCGCCCTCGGCTCCGACGGTCTGCCGGCCCCCGAGTCGTTCCGTCGTACCGACCGACTGCGGCTCTCGCGCAAGGAGCTGATCAAGGTGGCCGACATCGACGACGACCTGTTGGGCCAGCTCGAGGAGTTCGCGCTGATCACCCCGTCCGCGACGGGGCACTACGACACCGACGCGCTGGTCATCGCCCAGACCGCGCGCGAGCTCGCCGACTTCGGCATCGAGCCGCGCCACCTGCGCGGCTTCCGCGCCGCCGCCGACCGCGAGGTCGGTCTCATCGCCCAGGTCGTCGCCCCGCGCAAGGGCCGCGACGCCGGCGCGGCCGCCCGCGCCGAGGAGGCCGTGAGCGAGATCGCCGCCCTCTCCGTCAAGCTGCACGCCACCTTGGTCAAGGCCGGGCTGCGCCGCATCTGACCTACGGGATCTGCGCCCGGGGTCGGAGCAGTAGGCTGGACGCATGCGCGAGGTCGATGTCATGGGCGTGCGGGTGGAGATGCCTTCCAACCAGCCGATCGTGCTGTTGCGCGAGGTCTCGGGGGAGCGCTACCTCCCGATCTGGATCGGCGCCGTCGAGGCGACCGCGATCGCCTTCGCCCAGCAGGGCGTCGTCCCGCCGCGGCCGCTCACGCACGACCTGATGAAGGACATCCTCGCCGCCACCGGCAACGAGCTGACCCAGGTCAAGATCACCGACGTCCGCGACGGCGTCTTCTACGCGACGCTGGTCTTCGCCTCCGGCGCCGAGGTGAGCGCGCGGCCGTCGGACTCGATCGCGCTCGCGCTGCGCACCGGCACCACCATCTACTGCGCCGAGGACGTCCTCGCCGAGGCCGGGCTCGCCGCGCCGGCCGAGGAGGAGGACGAGGTGGAGGCCTTCCGCGAGTTCCTCGACCACGTCTCGCCCGACGATTTCGGGCCGGGCCAATAGTCTCAACCTCAGGTTGAGATTGAGGGTTTTTCCCGACACGCGGGGCGACATCTTTGACCGGTCCGAGGCCACAGCCGTACCTTGGAAGACGTCGAATGACAGCAGTGCAACGCGCCCCGTGGAGGACCCCGTGAACGAGCAGCAGCCTGAGAAGGTCGGTCAGGACACCGCTGCGGCGACCGCTGTCGCCGAGGAGCAGGGTCTGCTCTTCACCGACGACGTATCGCCGCTGCCCAGCGACCTCGGCTACCGCGGTCCGACCGCGTGCAATGCCGCCGGCATCACCTACCGCCAGCTCGACTACTGGGCCCGCACCGGCCTGATCGAGCCCAGCGTCCGCGGCGCCAAGGGCTCCGGCTCGCAGCGGCTCTACAGCTTCCGCGACATCTTGATCCTCAAGATCATCAAGCGGCTCCTCGACGCCGGCATCTCGCTGCAGCAGATCCGCACCGCCGTCGGCCACCTGCGCGAGCGCGGCACCGACGACCTGACCCAGGTCACCTTGATGAGCGACGGCGCCTCGGTCTACGAGTGCACCAGCAGCGACGAGGTCATCGACCTGCTCCAGGGCGGTCAGGGCGTCTTCGGCATCGCCATCGGCGGTGTCTGGCGCGAGATCGAGGGCACCCTGGCCCAGCTGCCCAGCGAGTCGGCCGCGGAGTCCACCGCGGACGCCGACGCGCCGGTGGCGGGCGACGAGCTCGCAGTGCGCCGTGCGGCGCGCAATGTCGGCTGAACCGCCGACCCCACTGGCCGACTGACGAGCAGGAGCCCGCGCACGCGGGCTCTTGCTGTTAGTCTGGACCTGCTGTTGATGCTGCACGGGAGAGTCCAGACTCCTTCGTGATGCTGGCGCCGAAGGGGCAATCCCTCCCCGGAACCTCTCAGGCGCAAGGACCGTGCAGAGCAGGCAACTCTGAAGTCGCGCTGGTGCGACGACAGAGGGGGAGGCTTCGATCATCCGATCCCAAAGGAAGCCACCCAGCCCATGAGCGCACCCTTCGTCAACCGTCACATCGGCCCCGACGACAGCCAGGTCGAGTCGATGCTCGACCGCCTCGGCTACGCGTCCCTCGACGCCCTGATGGAAGCGGCCGTGCCGAAGTCCATCCGGTCGACCGACCCGCTCGGCCTCCCGGCCGGCGTCAGCGAGGAGACCGCCGCCGCCGAGCTCCGCGAGCTCGCCGGCGCCAACGTCCCGGGCGAGCCGATGATCGGTCTCGGCTACCACGCGACCGTGACGCCGGCCGTCATCCGACGCAACCTGCTCGAGGACCCGAGCTGGTACACCGCCTACACGCCGTACCAGCCGGAGATCTCGCAGGGTCGGCTCGAGGCGCTCATCAACTTCCAGACGATGGTCGCCGACCTGACCGGCCTCACCACCGCCGGCTCGTCGCTGCTCGACGAGGGCACCGCCGCGGCCGAGGCCGTCGCCCTGGCGTTCCGCGCCAACCGCAAGGCGAGCGGCCCCTTCGTCATCGACGCCGACGCGCTGCCGCAGACGCTCGACGTCGTCCGCACCCGCTGTGAGGGCATCGGCATCGACGTCCTCGTCGCCGACCTGAGCGAGGGCCTGCCCGAGGGCGACGTGTCCGGCGTCCTCATCCAGTACCCCGGCGCCAGCGGCCGCGTGCCGACCATCAAGCCGGTCATCGACGCCGTCCACGAGCGCGGTGGCCTCGCCGTCGTCGCCGCCGACCTGCTCGCGCTGACCCTGCTCGAGGCGCCCGGCGCGCTCGGCGCCGACGTCGTCGTCGGCTCCGCGCAGCGCTTCGGCGTCCCGCTGTTCTACGGCGGCCCGCACGCCGGCTTCATCAGCGTCCGCGAGGGCCTCGAGCGCCAGCTCCCCGGCCGCCTGGTCGGCGTCTCCGTCGACGCCGAGGGCCGCCCGGCCTACCGGCTCGCGCTGCAGACCCGCGAGCAGCACATCCGCCGCGACAAGGCGACGTCCAACATCTGCACCGCGCAGGTGCTGCTCGCCGTGACCGCCGGCATGTACGCCGTCTACCACGGTCCCCAGGGCCTGCGCGAGATCGCCGGCGACATCCACGAGCTCGCGGGCCGCGCCGCCGCGGCGCTCACCAACGCCGGCCTCGAGCTGGTCAGCGACACCTTCTTCGACACCATCCAGGTGCGCGTGCCCGGTCGCGCCGCCGACGTCGTCGCGGCCGCTCGCGCCGAGGGCGTCCACCTGCGCCAGGTCGACGCCGACACCGTTGGCATCGCGTTCGGCGAGACCGCCGACGCCACGACCCTGGGGGCGCTGCACACCGCCTTCGGTGTCACGCCGGCCGAGGCGACGCCCCTCGCCGGCCTGCCTGCCGACCAGCGGCGCGCGACCGAGTTCATGACCCACCCGGTGTTCAACACCCACCACAACGAGACCTCGATGCTGCGCTACCTGGCGCGGCTCTCCAACCGCGACTACGCGCTCGACCGCGGCATGATCCCGCTCGGCTCGTGCACGATGAAGCTCAACGCGACCACCGAGATGGAGCCCATCTCGCTCGCCGGCTTCGCCAACCTGCACCCGTTCGTGCCGGCCGCCGACGCCGACGGCTACCGCCGGATGATCGACCAGCTCGAGGAGTGGCTCGCCGTGGTCACCGGCTACGACCGGGTCTCGGTGCAGCCGAACGCCGGCGCGCAGGGCGAGTTCGCGGGCATGCTCGCGATCCGCAACTACCACCGCGCCAACGGCCAGGACCAGCGCGACGTCTGCCTGATCCCGTCGTCGGCACACGGCACCAACCCGGCGTCCGCCGTCATGGCCGGCATGCGCGTCGTCGTCGTCAAGGCCGAGGACGACGGCACCGTCGACCTCGACGACCTGCGCGCCAAGTGCGAGCAGTACTCCGACACGCTGGCCGCGATCATGGTCACCTACCCGTCGACGCACGGCGTCTACGAGGAGACCATCACCGAGCTGTGCGACCTGGTCCACTCCCACGGCGGCCAGGTCTACATCGACGGCGCCAACTTCAACGCGCTGCTCGGCTACGCCGCGCCCGGCAAGTTCGGCGGCGACGTCTCGCACCTCAACCTGCACAAGACGTTCTGCATCCCGCACGGCGGCGGTGGCCCCGGCGTCGGCCCGGTCGCGGTGCGCGAGCACCTGGCGCCGTACCTGCCGACCCACCCGCTCCACCCCGACGTCTCGCGGCGCGAGGGCACCGGCGCGATCAGCGCGGCGCCCTTCGGCTCGGCTGGCATCCTGCCGATCTCGTGGGCCTACATCCGGATGATGGGCGGCGAGGGCCTGACCCGCGCCACCGCGGTCGCCGTCCTGTCGGCCAACTACGTCGCGGCGCGCCTCGGCGAGCACTTCCCGGTGCTCTACCGCGGCGAGTCGGGCCTGGTCGCGCACGAGTGCATCCTCGACCTGCGCGAGATCACCAAGCAGACCGGCGTCTCGGTCGACGACGTCGCCAAGCGGCTCATCGACTACGGCTTCCACGCCCCGACCATGTCGTTCCCGGTCGCGGGCACGCTGATGGTGGAGCCGACGGAGTCCGAGGACCTCGCCGAGCTCGACCGGTTCTGCGACGCGATGATCGCGATCAAGGGCGAGATCGACCGGGTGGCCGCGGGGGAGTGGGACGTCGACGCGTCGCCGCTGCACCACGCGCCGCACACCGCCCGGGCGCTTGTCGGCGAGTGGGACCGCGCCTACTCCCGCGAGGTCGCGGTCTTCCCGGCCGGCATCACCGTCGACAAGTACTGGCCGCCGGTGGCCCGCATCGACCAGGCCTACGGCGACCGCCACCTGGTCTGCGCGTGCCCGCCGGTCGACGCCTACAACGACTGACCCGGACGCTCACCGACCCGGATGCTCACCCACACCCACCGCTACGACGCCGTGCTGGCGTCGCTGCAGGCCGCGGGGCGGCTGCCGTCGATCACGGCGGCGGTCGCCCGGGGCGGTGAGGTGGAGTGGCGCGGGTCGGTGAGCGTCGACCCTTCCGGCTTGTCGGACTCTCCCGGCGTGAGGTCCGCCTACCGGATCGGGTCGATCACCAAGACCCTCACCGCGGTCCTCGTCCTGCAGCTGCGCGATGCCGGCCGGCTCGCGCTCGACGACCCGATCGGTGACCTGGTGCCCTGCGGCGACTACGGCTCGGCTACCGTGCGCGAGCTGCTGTCGCACACCTCCGGCATGCAGAGCGAGCCCTCGGGGCCGTGGTGGGAGCGCATCGACGGCGGCTCCCTCGACGACCTGCTCGCCGCCAACCCCGGGGCCGGCCGGGTCGCCGGGCCGGGGGAGTTCTACCACTACTCCAATCTCGGCTTCGCCCTCCTCGGCGCCGCCGTGTCCCGCCTGCACGACGTGCCCTGGTGGGAGGTCGTGCAGCAGCGGATCCTCGTGCCGCTCGGCATGACACACACGACCTACCTGCCACCGGCCGACCACGCCCGCGGCAGCAGCGTCGACCACTTCGCCCACACCCTCGTCCGCGAGCCCCACGCCGACACCGGCGCGATGGCGCCTGCGGGCCAGCTGTGGAGCACCGTCGACGACCTGCTGCGGTGGGCCGACTTCCTCGCCGTCGGGCATCCGGAGCTGGTCCCGGCCACGACGCTGGAGGAGATGGCCGCGCCTTCCTTCGGCGGCGGGGAGGGGCCCGCCGGTGCGGGGGAGTCCTACGGGCTCGGGCTGCGCCGGGTCCGTGTCGACGGGCGGACGCTGGTCGGCCACACCGGGTCGATGCCCGGCTTCCTGGCCTCGCTGTTCGTCGACCGCGAGACGCGGGACGCGGTCGTGGCTCTCGCCAACGCGACGACGGGACTGGCCACGGACCAGGTCCCGGCGGCGCTGCTGACCGACGCGCTGCCCGCCGTACCGGAGGCGGTGGCGGTGCCGTGGCGCCCGTCGACCTCGCCCGTCCCGGCGGCGGTGGCCGACGTGCTGGGCGTGTGGTTCTGGGGCAACACCGGCTTCGGGTTCGAGTGGGCCGACCAGACGCTCGTGGGGCGCGACCTGCGCACCGGCGAGATCGAGGAGCGGTTCCGCCTCGCCGACGGCGTCTTCGTGGGCATCGACGGCTATCACCGCGGCGAGATGCTCCGGCTGGTCCGTCACGCCGACGGTACGGCGAGCCACCTCGAGTGCGCGACCTTCGTGTGGACGCGGTCGCCGTACGACCCCCGGGCGCCGATCCCCGGAGGCCCGCCAAGCGCCACGTGACGGACGTGACAGTCCACGGCGTTGACCGAACGGGCATGATGGGAGCGTGAACGAGAACACGTTCCAGTTTTCCTGGTTCCAGCAGTCCGACGCCGGCTTCGAGCCGCTGCCGCTCGCCCAGAGCCTGTGGCGGTCCGACCAGATGCACGGCGTCGCGGTGAGCGGGCTGCTCGCGCGGGCGATCGAGCGCGCCGTACGGGATGCCGGGCGGGACGAGCTGGTCCCGGCGCGCTACCACGTCGACCTGTTCCGGCCGGCGATGATGACCACCACGACGGCGTCCGCGCGGATCGTCCGGGAGGGTCCGCGCCTCGTGCTGCTGGACGCCGTCGTCGAGCAGGACGGCGAGATCGTCGCGCGGGCGGGCGCCACCTTCCTGGCGCCCTCCGCCCCCGCGTCCGGCGAGGTCTGGGCCGCGCCCGACGATCGCCCGACGCCCCCGCCGGCGGACCGGCTCCCGACGCCGGGGGAGCACCACGTGCCGTGGTTCGCGAGCGAGCAGCCGTGGTCGGACAGCTTCGGCGACCACCAGAACGCCGGGCGCCACCAGACCTGGCAGACGGCCGTCCCCATCGTCCTCGGTGAGGAGTGCACGCCCTTCCAGGCCGTCGCGTCGATCGCCGACGCCACCAGCATGGTCACCAACTGGGGCAGTGCCGGCGTCGAGCACATCAACACCGACATCGACCTCGCCCTGTGCCGCACCCCCGACAGTGCCCGCCTCGGCCTGCGCGCGCTCGACCACGTCGCCTCCGACGGCATCGCCGTCGGCACCGCCGAGGTCTTCGACAGCACCGGCCCGATCGGCACCGCGACCGTCACCGCGCTCGCGAACACCCGCCGTACCGTCGACCTCTCCGGCGGCGTGGAGGCGCGCGGCTCGGCCTGAGCCTCACCATGCCCCTGCCCGACAAGGTTGCCGGACGGCCCTTGTCTCTTCGGCAACCCTGACTTACTCTCCTGGCCTCATATATTGATCAGAGGGCTGGGGGGCTCGGGTATGGACCTGGTATCGAGACGTGCAAGACCTGGCGCGCTGCGGCGACGCGGAGCGGCCTCGGTCGTGTGGGCGCTGCTGATCGCGGGCGTCACGACGGTGACCGTCGGCGGACCGGCGTCCGCCGACGGATATCCGAACGGGTGGTATCCGGACAAGGGCACCTATCACTCCTTCTGCTTCAGCCTCGCCTTCGCGCAGTACAGCGGTCTGGTCAGTCGGGCGCGCTACTCGATGGACAACAACGACGGCGTCGAGGCCCAGACCGTCGTCAACACGCTCGAGCAGTCGTGTGCGTCCGCCACCGACGTGGTGTTCCGGATCGCCGACCTGCACGGCAAGTACTACGGCTACACCAACTGTCTCCGCACCAACGCCAACGGCTACTGCGACTCGTGGTCGGTCGACATCGACTGGGAGATCATCAAGCAGAACGCGGCGAACGACGGCTACGAGGCACGCCACACGCTGTGCCACGAGATCGGGCACACCCTCGGCGTCCAGCACTACTTCTCCGGCGCGTCACCGGACGGCGCCACCAACTCCTGCATGATCAGCGGCCTCGCGGACAGCGGTGCCGCATGGACCCGCACCTACGGCGCCCACCACCGCTCCCACATCAACAGCTGGTTCGCGTGACCGGAGGGGAATCGACATGCGGATGAAGAAGACGGGTCTCACCCTGGCAGCACTGCTTGCTGCGACCACACTGGTCGGCTGCGGCGCCGAGGACGGATCGCAGAAGGTGGTCGACGCGCCAGCGAGCGCCGCACCCGGTGGAGCGGGCGACGCTGATGGCGGCTTCCTCAAGAGCCTCCAGGATCGGGGTGACCTGGTGACGGTGTACAGGTCGCTCGAGGAGGCCGCTGCGGCGGAGTCGATCGTGGCAACCGGCGTCATCGACCGTGTTGCCGCGGGCCGGACGACGGTGCAGACGACCGCGCCGGGGCTCGAGGCCCGTGATCAGACGGCCGTGGTGCGGATCCGGATCGTCCGGGTCTACAAGGCCGCCGACGTCAAGCTGGACGACGCGTTCGCGTACGTGACGCTGCGGCGAGGTGCTGAAGCCACCGCGGCCGACGGCGCTCCCATCGGGGCCGGTCCGTCGACCGTCACGTCCATCGGTGCCTTGGGCAAGGCGCTGCCGAGTGGCACGCGCGTCATCCTCGTGACCTCACCGGTACCGCCACCGCGCCCGGGCGCGGACTCGGGACGGGTGGTCACTCCGGAGGCCGGTACCAGCCATGGGGCACCGCTGCTCGAGGGGGACGTCTCTCAGCTCTTCTCCATCGAGGACGGCGACGGGCGGCTCACCGGCTGGCCCTCGATGACGTACGACGACGCGGTCGCCGCGCTGGAGAAGGCCTTCCCCTGAGCGCACCTCGCGTGGGCGTTCGGCAGGTTGCCGGACCGCGGTTGTGTCCTCGAGGGGGGCGACCTACCGTCCAGGCCTCACACCACTCACAGGGGCTAGAGGCTCGGGTATGGACCAGAAGGCGGGGCAGGCACGGCGTCGCGGGCGACGCGGGCGTGGCGCGATGGGGGTGGGGCTGGCCGTCCTGACCGTCGCCGTGACCACGATGACCAACGGCGGACCGGCGTCCGCCGATCCGTATCCCAACGAGTGGTACCCCGACAAGGGCACCTATCACTCGTTCTGCTTCACGCTGGCCTTCGCGCAGCACAGCGGTCTGGTCAGTCGTGCCCGCTATTCGATGGACAACAACGACGGAGTGGAAGCTCAGACCGTCGTCGACACGGACGAGCAGAGTTGCAGCGCGGCCACGGACGTCGTTTTCCGCATCGGAGACCTCCACGGAAAGGCCTACGGCTCCACGGACTGCGTCCGGTGGAACGGCAACGGCTATTGCGACTCCTGGGCAGTCGACATCGACTGGGAGGTCATCAAACAGGACGCCGTCAATGACGGCTATGCGGCCCGGTTCACGCTGTGTCACGAGATCGGTCACACGCTCGGCGTCAAGCACTACCCCGCGGGTTCGTCGCCGGACGGTGCCACGAACTCCTGCATGCTCAGCCTGCTGACGGACACGGGGGCTGCATGGACCAGGTCCTACGGCGCACATCACCGCTCGCACATCAACAACTGGTTCGCCTGACCGGAGGGAGAAGCTGACATGGGGATCACGACGAAGAGCCTCGCGGCGGCGGCGGTGTTCGCAGCGTTGACGCTGGCCGGGTGCGGCACCGAAGGTCACACGCAGAAGGTGGCCGATCGTTCGAGCAGCACCCGCGTCGGGCCGTCAGGAGAGGTCGATGCGGCATTCCTGGAGCGCCTCCAGGATCGCGCCCTGCCTGCCGTCAGGTCCGGGTCGCTGGCTCAGGCGATCGCTGCCGAGCCGGTCGTGCTGACCGGTGTCATCGACGGCGTCGAGGCGGGGCCGACGACCGTCCAGGCCATCTCGACCGAGCTCGACACGCGCGCGCACACGGTGGTCGTGCGGGTTCGGGTCGAGCGGGCGTTCAAGTCCGATGGCGTGAAGCTGGCGGCCGGGTTCGCCTACGTCACGATCAGGAGCGGCAGCGAGATGACCGATCATGATGGTGCCGCGATCGGCGACGTCCCGTCGAAGAACCCGACCGTGGCCGACATCGCGAAGGCGATGCCGGCCGGCACGCGGGTCGTGCTGGCGACCAGGCCGACTCCGCCGCCGCGGGCGGGCGCTGAGTATGGCCGGGTCGTCGATCAGGATGCCGGGCATCCGGCGGGGGCGGCGCTGCTGGAGGGTGATCTGCCGCCATTCTTCTCGATCGAGGACGGCGACGGGCGGCTCACCGGCTGGCCCTCGATGACGTACGACGACGCGGTCGCCGCGCTGGAGAAGGCCTTCCCCTGAGCGGACCCGAGGTCAGCCCGCCTGCGCGTCGTCGACGATCTCGGCGTCGACGGTGCCGGCTAGGTCGAAGTCGAAGGTGAGCTCGTCGCGCTCGAGGTCGGCCAGGGCGGAGAACTCGCTGGAGGTCAGCGCCTTGGGTGCGTCCTCGATCTCCTTGGGGGCGGGGATGGTGGCGATCGGGTCGGCGGCGTTGAGCTTGCGCGCGGCGGGGAGGACGGAGCGCTCGAGGGATCCGGTGAAGGCGTTGTAGTCCTTGACGCTGCGCTGCAGCGAGCGGCCGAGCTTGTCGACGTGCTCGGAGAGCTTGAGGATGCGGCGGTAGAGGACCTGACCGAGCTCGAAGAGGACCTGCGCGTCCTCGGTGAGCGCCTCCTGCTTCCAGGTGAAGGCGACCGTCTTGAGCATGCCCCACAGATTGGTCGGGGTGGCCAGGACGATGCCCTGCTTGAAGGCGTGCTCCATCAGGGACGGGTCGACCTCGAGGGCGGCGTTGAGCAGTTGCTCGTTGGGGATGAAGGCCACCGTGAACTCGGGGCTGATCGCCAGACCCGTCCAGTAGCCCTTCTGCGCGAGGACGTCGACGTGGCCCCGGACCTTGCGGGCGTGGTCGTCGAGCAGGCGCTGGCGGACCTCGGGGTCGATGCCCTCGCGGTGGGCGTCCATGAACGCGTTGTAGGGGACCTTGGCGTCGATCGCCATCTGCTTGCCGCCGGGCAGGTTGATCACCATGTCGGGACGGCGGGCGCCCGAGTCGGCCTCCATCGAGTGCTGCAGCTCGAAGTCGATGCGGTTGAGCAGGCCGGCGGTCTCGACGAGGGTGCGGAGCTGGGTCTCGCCCCAGGCGCCGCGGACCGCGTTGTTCTTGAGCACCGAGGCGAGCGTGTCGGCGGCCTTGCGGGAGTCTTCGACCGACTGCTGGGTGTGCTTGATCTGGCTGGCCAGCTCGGTGTGCTGGCGCACCCGCGCCTTCTCGAGCTCGTCGACCTTCGCCTGCATCGCGCGCAGGTGCTCGACGACGGGGGTGAGGGTCTTGAGCACCTGGGTCTGGCCGGTCTCGTTGCGCTCGCGCTCACGCTGGGTGGTGCGCTGCTGGTCGAGGAGCGTCTGGTACTGCGCGCGGGCCTCGTCGACCGCCTCGCGGAGCTGGTCGACGGTGGCCAGCGCGCCGGTCAGCTCGGCCTGGACCGCGGCCCGGGCGCTCGCCTCCTGTGCCCGCGCCTCGGCCGTGCGGGAGGCGCCGACCATCTCGGCGCGCTCGACCTCGTGGCGCAGCGCCGCGACCGCGGCCTCGTGGGAGGCGCGCAGCTCGGCGAGGGCTGCCTCGTGGCGTGCGGCGACGACCTCGGGCGCCTCACCGGGGACCACCTCGGGTGCCGGCGCCAGGGTGGTCTGGCGCACGGCCCAGCCGACCCCTGCACCGAGCAGGAGACCGACGATGAGCGCGAGGAGGATGGCCATGGGAGCAGTCAAACAGGAGGGTCCGACGGAAACCCTCGGGGCACGCCGTCAGGGGGTGATCGGAACGCCCGGTTCGGTCCGGAGATCGCGCCAAGCGGTCGCCTGCTCAGACGTAGCGGACGGTCCGGTCGCCCTTGGTCCAGCCGTAGAGCGCCAGGCCGCCGGCCTCCGCGAGGCGTACCGAGAGCCCCGTCGGGGCGCCCACGGCGACGAGCGCTCCGATGCCGCTCGCGACCGCCTTCTGCACCAGCTCGAAGCCCGCACGGCCGCTCACCACGAGCACCGCCTCGGCCGACGGGGCGCCGGCGAGGAGACGCGCGCCGACGACCTTGTCGACCGCGTTGTGCCGCCCCACGTCCTCCCGTACGGCGACCAGCTCGCCCGCCGCGGTGAACAGACCCGCGGCGTGGGCGCTGCCGGTGCGCGCGAACAGCTCCTGCCGCGGCCGCATCAGGTCGGGCAGCGTCCGCACCAGCTCGGCGGCCGGGAGCGGGCCGGTCCACGGCAGCGAGGGGCGTCGGGAGAGCACCTCGGTCACCTCGTCGGTACCGCAGACGCCGCACGCGGCCGACCCGGCGCTGAGGGCGTCGAGCTGGCTCGGCACGCGCGGCGGCACGGCGTCCAGAGTGACCGTGACGACGTTGAACTCCTGCTCGGGCCGCAGCGCCTCGTCGGTGCAGTAGGCGACGCCGCTGGGCATTCCGAGCCCCTCGTGGTGCACCCACCCCGCGGCGAGCTCGAAGTCGTGGCCGGGCGTGCGCAGCGTCGTCCACACCCGCCGCGCGGGCGCGCCGGGCCACGCGAGCCGGATCTCGAGCGGCTCCTCGGTGAGCAGCCGGTCCTCGTGGCGTCGTACGGCGTCGCCCCGGTGCTCCTCGACCCGGAGCCGGCCGGTCGGACCCGGGCGGCGCGGGCGGGTCGCGGTCATGTGAGCACCGCCCTGCGGCGCTGCAGGTCGTCGACGCGGTCGGCCAGGCGCCGGCGGACGGCTCCCGGCAGGTCGCGCTCGAGCGCGGCGAGGCCCGCAGTCTCGGTCGCGTCGTCGAGGTGGGTGATCGGGAAGAACGCCTCGATGACGTCGCCCTGGACCCACCCCTGGTGCGCGTTCATGAGCGCGTCGAGCTGGGCGAAGTAGGCGGCCGCGTAGGAGGCGGTCAGCGCGCGCTGCGAGGCCTGCCACATGCCGGCGCCGGCGGCCTTCAGCTCGTAGTTGGGAACCGAGACCTCGCCGGTCGCGCGCGCCCAGGCGAACTCCTTCGCCGCGGGGGACGGCAGCGACGCGACGGCCCGCGCGTGGTGGACCTGGGCGGCGCCGGTCGGCTCGGCGGCGAGGGCGGCGTCGAGAGCGGCCATGTCGGTGGCGCCGATCTCGGCGAGTCGGCGGCGCGCCTTCCAGCGCAGGTCGAGGTCGGGGGCGATGCCGTCGGGCAGCCCCTCGCCGGCGGCCCAGCGCTCCAGCTCGGTGGTGTCGAGCGCGGACAGCACGGTCGCCCGGAACGCCGACAGCTGCAGCTCCGAGCCGACCTCCGCGGCGAGATGGGCGGCACGCACGGCGGCGTGGAAGCGCTCCGTCGTCCCCTCGGGAGCGAGCGGCAGCACCGTCTCCAGCACCCACGGCAGCAGGTTGCGGATGCCGTCGGCGGTGTCCTCGACCGGGGGAGCGGCGGCGAGCAGGTCGGCGACCTGGGGCAGCGAGATGGCGCTCTCGAAGAGTCCGAGCCGGACGCTGTTCCACATCGTGGCGCGCAGCTGCGGGTCGTCCATGGCGGGCGCGAGCGCCGGCAGCGATGCGAGGGTCACCATGTCGGGCGGGCACACCGCCCACGTCGTCTCGGTCGCGTCGATCAGGACCGGGGCGTCGCCGACGGCCAGCGGCGTGACCGGTCCGTCGATCACGTACGGCTGCTGGGTCCAGCCGTCCGGGCCGTGGACGGCGATCTGCAGCTCGTGGCGCCGGTCGGCGGGATGCGCCGCGGGCGAGGTCCGGCGGACGGCGCCCATCGAGCGGTCGAGCTCGAGCCGGTCGGCCCCCGGGGTGAGCAGCCAGTCCTTGACGAAGCCGTCGAGCGACGCGCCTCCGGCGGCGCGCTCCCAGCTCGCGAACAGGTCGTGCATGGTCGCGTTGCCGTAGCGGTGCAGGGCGAAGTGCTCGCGCACACCGCCGAGGAAGGCGTCATCGCCGAGCCGGTGGGCGAGCTGACGCAGCACGTTGGAGCCGCGGGCGTAGGAGATGCCGTCGAAGTTCTGCAGCGCCGACAGCGCGTCGGGCGCGGCGTTGCCGGCGACCGGGTGGGTGGTCGGCCGCTGGTCGGCGGTGATGCCCCAGACCCGGCGGGCGTAGGACTGGTGCAGCCACGCGTCGTCGTACTCGGTGGCCTCGGCGATCACCCGATAGCCCATGTACTCGGCGAACGACTCGTTGAGCCACAGGTCGTCCCACCACTGCGGGGTGACCAGGTTGCCGAACCACTGGTGGGCCATCTCGTGCGCGACGAGCGCCGCGCGGAAGCTGCGGTCGGCGCGCGTGCTGCTGCCTTCGAAGAGCAGCGGGTCGCGGATCGTGACGCAGCCCGGGTTCTCCATGGCGCCCGCGTTGAACTCCGGCACGAACGCCTGGTGGTAGTCGCCGAACGGGTACCGCACGCCGAACAGCCGGTGCAGCTCGTCGAACGACTGCCGGGTCAGCGTGAACAGCTCGTCGGCCTCACGGTCCAGCGTTGCGGCGAGGCTCTGCCGCGAGCTCAGGCCGAGCGGGATGCCGTCGTGCTCGTCGCGGATCAGATGGTAGGGACCGGCCACGAGCGTCACGAAGTACGTCGCCAACGGCGGCGTCGGCCCGAGCTCCCACTGCTTCGTCGCGCCCTCGCTGCCCACCTCGCGCGCCGGCGCGTTGCCGACGACGAGCCAGTCGGCGGGCGCCGTCACCCGCATCGAGTACGGCGCCTTGAGGTCCGGCTGGTCGAAGCACGCGAAGATCGACGGTGCGGCGTCCATGAAGGACATGCCGTAGACGTAGGCCTTGCCGTCGACCGGGTCGACCGAGCGGTGCAGGCCCTCACCGTCGTTGCGGAAGCTCATCGTCGCCTCGACGACCAGCTCGTGCTCGGCGGCCGACAGGCTCAGCGGCACCCGGCCGTCGGCGAGCAGCCCGGTGTCGAGGGGCGCGCCGTCGAGCCGGACGGCGTGCAGCGCGGTCGGCTTGACGTCGACGAAGGTGTCGGTCGCCTCGCTGCGGAAGCGGATCGTCGTCCGCGAGGCGAACACGTCGTCGGCGACGCTGAGGTCGAGCTCGACGTCGTACGACGCGACGGTGATCGTGGTCGCGCGGTGCTCTGCTTCGGCGCGGGTGAGGCTCATCCCGCCAGCCTAGAACCAGCCCGGCGCGCGGTCGGATGTGGGAGTCTTCGGCCCATGCGTCCGTGGACCCAGGTGCCGCCCCAGCAGGGCCGGCGGTTCGTCATCACCGGCTCGAACGGCGGCATCGGGCTGCAGACCGCGCGGATCCTCGGCTCCCGCGGCGCGGAGATCGTGATGGCCTGCCGCAGCGTCGCGAAGGCGGAGGCGGCGGCGGCGAAGGTGCCCGGCGTCGACAAGGGACGCGTCGAGGTGCGGCAGCTCGACGTCAGCGACCTGGCGTCGGTGCGGAAGTTCGCCGACACGATGCTGGGGGAGGGGCGGCCGGTCGATGTCCTCGTCAACAACGCCGGTGTCCTCGGCGTCCCGCACGCGCTGTCGGCCGAGGGCGTGGAGATGCACTTCGCGACCAACTACCTCGGCCACTTCGCGCTGACGCGCGCGCTGCTGCCGCTGCTGACCGACCGGGTCGTGGTCGTCAGCTCGCGCGAGCACCGCTCGGGAGCCATCGACCTCGACGACCTCGGCTGGGAGCGGCGCCCCTACCGCCCCTTCCAGGCGTACGGCGACTCCAAGCTCGCCGACCTACTCTTCATGCGCGAGCTCGACCGCCGGCTGCGGGCGGAGGGCTCGCCGCTGCGTGTGGTCGCCGCCCACCCGGGCGCCTCGGCGACGGGGATCACCAGCGGATCGGGCAATCCGATCGTCACCGCGATCGGCCACTACGGCCAGCAGCTGGTCGGGATGCCGGCCTGGCGCGGCGCACTGTGCACGGTCTACGCCGCGACGATGGACGTCCCCGGCGGGACCTACATCGGCCCGCACGGGCGGACCGAGCTGTGGGGTTGGCCCGCGCCGGCACGCATGTCGCGGAAGGCCGACGACGAGGTGCTGGCGCGGGCGCTCTGGGACCGCTCGGTCGCGTTGACCGGCTGAGCCCGCTGCCCGGGACGATCAGCCGGGACGATCGGCCGGGTCAGCCGATCGAGATGCTCGTGAAGGTGACCGGCGTCTTCGGCCGGCCGCCCCCGCTCGCGCCCCAGAAGCCGTCGTTGCCCGACGCGGTGGCCTTCTTGAGCGTCGCCAGCGACGACGGGTCGAGGTGACCCCACACCGTGTAGGACGGCGGGAACTGCGAGTCGCCGAACACGATGAAGAACTGGCCGCCGCCCGAGTTGGGCGCGCCCGTGTTGGCCATGGCGAGGGTGCCGGCCGGGTATGTCTCGGTGCCGTCGACCTCGTCGGGGATCGTGTAGCCCGGGCTGCCGGTGCCGGTCTTCGGGTCGGGCGAGGAGGCCTTCGGGTCGAAGTAGGGGTCACCGCACTGCAGGAACTCGAAACCCGGGTCGTTGCCCTGGCGGTGGCAGGAGGTGTCGTCGTAGTAGCCCTGCTGGGCGAGTGAGGCGAAGGACTCGACCGTGCACGGCGCCTTCTTCGCGTCGAGCGTCAGCTTGAGGTCGCCGATCGAGGTGTGCAGGACGGCGGGCACCTCGCCCTGGTAGGCGGGCTTCGACGGCGGCAGCTTCACCTTGCGCGCGGCGTCGCCGCTCTCGACGAAGTCGCACTTGCCGGCGCCCGCCGGGGTGGACGAGCCGTCGGTGGCGCCCGTAGCGGCGCCGTCTGAGGTGCTGTCGGTCGCCGACGGCGAGTCCGACGCGGCCGGGGTGTCGTCGGCCTTCTTGTCGTTGCCGCCGCAGGCGGTGAGCGTGGCGAGGAGCAGGACGGCCGGCGCACCGGCGAGCAGGCGGGTTCGCATGGGGCGCATCGTACGCAGCGGACCTGAGCGCCAGGGGTCTAGGTTGGCAACATGGACCTGGGCATCCACTACGCCTCCTTCAGCCACCCCGAGTGGCAGACCCACCTCACCGACCGTCTCGCCGAGACCGCGCAGATCGCCGACCAGGGCGGCATCACGCTGTTCACCGCGATGGACCACTACTTCCAGATGGAGATGGCCGGCGGCCCCGCCGAGCCGATGCTCGAGGGCTACACGACGCTCGGCTTCGTCGCCGGTCGCACCGAGCGGATGAACCTCTCCCTGCTCGTGACCGGCGTGAGCTACCGCCGTCCCGGCCTGCTGGCCAAGATCGTCACCACGCTCGACGTCCTCTCCCGCGGCCGGGCCTGGCTCGGCATCGGCGCGGCCTGGTACGAGCGGGAGCACCTCGGACTCGGCGTCCCGTTCGCGCCCGTCGCCGAACGGTTCGAGCGGCTCGAGGAGACGCTGCGGATCTGTCGTCAGATGTGGAGCGACGACGACGGCCCGTTCGAGGGCGAGCACTACCGGCTGGCCGAGACGATCTGTGTCCCGCCGCCGGTCCACGGCCGGGTGCCGATCGTGATCGGGGGGCAGGGGGAGCGCAAGACCCTGCGCCTGGTCGCCCAGTACGCCGATGCGTGCAATCTCTTCACCGGCGAGGGCCCCGACGGCGTGGGCCGCAAGCTCGAGGTGCTGCGCCGCCACTGCGACGACGTCGGCCGCGACGACGACGAGATCCGCAAGACCATCCTGTGGTTCGGCGACCCGGTCGCCGAGCCGGAGCGGTTCGTGCGCGAGATGGAGCAGTACGCCGCGCTCGGCGTCACGCTCGCGTCGATCATGCCGCCGACCGACGACCCGGCCGGCTGGACGAGCGACCTGGTCGAGAAGGCACTGCCCCGGGTCAGCGGCTGATCAGCGGCTGATCCGGGCGTTGATCCGACGCAGCATCCACGAGGGCGCCAGCCCCGACGACGCCATCAGCACCTTGGCCTGCGCGCCCACCGCGCGGTGCACGGGCTGGGGGAGCCGGCGCGGGCGGACGACGTCGAGCACCTCCTTCGCCACGTCGTCGGCGGTGAGCCGGATGCCGAGCGAGCGGGTCGAGGCGATGTCCATGTCGGACGTCATCGCGGTCTGCACGAACAGCGGCCACACCGCTCGCACTGCGATGTCGTCGGCTGCCCACTCCAGGTCGAGGGCCTCGGTGAGCCCGCGGACCGCGAACTTCGACGCCGAGTACGTCGCCAGCTCGGGCTGGCCGTAGATCGCACTCGCCGACGCGAGGTTGACGACGTGTGCGCCGGGCGTGGCCTTCAGATACGGATACGCGGTGTGGCAGCCGTTGAGGACACCCTTGACGTTGACGTCGACGATCCGCTGCTGCGCGTCGAGCGGGATGTCGGTGAACCGGCCGCTGCTGAGGATCCCGGCGTTGTTGACCAGGACGTCGAGCCGGCCGCCGGTGCGCTCGGTGAATGCGGCGAGACGCTGCCCCCACTCGGCAGCGTCGCGGACGTCGAGCGCACCGGTGACCATCCGGCCGGGCTCGCCCACCTCGGCGGCCAGACTCTCGAGGCCGGTCCGGTCGACGTCGTACGCGCCGACCAGGTAGCCGGCGGCATGGAAGCGCCGGGCGATGGCCCGGCCGATGCCCGCGGCGGCTCCGGTGACGACGACACTGCGCTGCTCGCTCATGCAGCGCAGTATCGCCGTCGGGCGTGCTCAGCCCGCGACGAGGGCGGCGAAGTCGGCCGGCAGCTCGGCGTCCTCGAGGACGCGCATCTCGATCGGGCCGCCGGTGTAGGAGTCCTCGCCGATGATCATCAGGTCCTCGTCGAAGGACCAGAAGATCACGTTGCGCATCCGGATCAGGTAGTTCTTGTCGGCCTCGGCGAAGTCGCCGGCCATCGGGTGCTGCACCATCAGCGCGCCCGGCTGGATCATCGTGAGCCGGCCCTCGATGACGATGCAGTGGTCGTCGACGACCATCCGCTCGCAGAAGAACTCCAGCACGTGCCCGTTGTTCTCGACCAGGTTGCGGTAGTAGTCGGAGACGCCCTCGCGGGTCTTGGGGCCGACGTCGCCGGAGAGCTCCCAGAAGTGGTAGTTCGTGGCCTCGCCGAGGGTGCCGACCAGGGTCTCCAGGTCGCCGTCGCGCTCGGCGGCGGCGTGCACGCGCATCCGCTCGAGCATGGTGCGCTGGCGCGGGGACTCGGTGGTCGCGAGCCGCTCGGTGATGAAGTCGACGAGGTGGTTGCGGTTGAGCTCGATCACGGGTTGATGCCTTTCCTGGGGTGAAGCGCGGGATGCACGGGATGGTCAGGGGAGGAGCGACTGTCGGCCGTGCGCGACGAACGCGGCCTCGCGCTCGGTCAGGTCCTGCTCGGTGAAGGGCCGATAGCCGTCGGCGGTGGCGAGCAGCACCGGGTCGTCGGCCAGCCAGGCCTGGCGGCGCAGCACCTGCTTGTCGAGCTTGCCGGTGCCGGTCAGCGGCAGGTCGTCCACGACGCGGACCAGCCGCGGGCGCCACTTGGTGCCGAGGTCGGGCTGCGCGTCGAGGAAGGTGTCGAGGTCGGCGGCCTCGATCCGCCGGCCGGGCAGCAGCAGGAGGGAGGCCATCACCTCGTCGCCGGTGCGGGGGTCCGGTACGCCGTACACGACCGAGGTGGCGACGGCGGGGTGGCGGGCGAGGATCCGCTCGATCGGGGCGGTCGCGAAGTTCTCGCTGTCGACGCGGATCCAGTCGGAGTTGCGCCCGGCGAACCAGAAGTTGCCGTCGGCGGTGGCGTAGGCGAGGTCGCCGGTCCAGTAGTCGCCGTCGCGGACCTTCGCCGCCATCGCGGCCGGGTTGTTGTAGTAGCCCTCGAAGCGCGCGGCCCCGCCGCGGACGACGATCTCGCCGATCGCCTCGGCCGCATTGACCAGCCGCCCGTCGGGCGCGAACTCCGCGGGCGGGCAGATCTCGCCGCCGGCGTTCAGGATCTCGAGGCCCATCTGCTCCTCGGGCCGGCCGAGCGCGCCCTCGGGGGTGTCGGGCCCGCGCAGGATCGCGCAGACCCCCTCGGAGGAGCCGTAGGACTCGACGATCCGGCAGCCGTAGCGACGGACGAACTCCTCGCGATCGCGCGTCGACGCCTCGGTGCCGAAGCCGAACCGGAGCCGGGTGGTGCCCTCCTTCGGCGACTCCGGCTGCGCCAGGATGTAGGAGAGCGCGCGGCCCACGTAGTTGAAGAAGGTGGCGCGGAACCTCAGCACGTCGGGCAGGAAGCCGGACGCCGAGAACCGCGGCCGCATCGCCATCGTGCCGCCGACGACGAGGATCGGCGCCCAGGCGGCCATGAGCGCGTTGCCGTGGAAGAGGGGCATCGCGCAGTAGGCGACGTCCTCGCGCACCAGACCGTGCCGGTTGAGCTGGCCGATCACCGCGAGCCGGAAGGACGAGCAGATGACGGCCTTCGGGGCGCCGGTCGAGCCGGAGGTGAAGAGCAGGAGCAGGGTGTGCTCCATGCCGGGCGGCGCGGTGGTGGCGATCGGGTTCGCGGCGGCGTCGGCGAGGAGGGCGCGGTAGCGCTCGCCGTCCTGGTCGAGGACGTCGATGCAGTCGACCTCGGCGTCGGTGGCCAGGTCGAGGTCGTCGAGCAGCGCGCGGTGCGTCGTACCGACGACGAGCGCCTGGCAGTCGGTCCCGCGGATGTCGGCCGCGAGCTCGGCGCCGCGCCGGGTGGGGTTGACCCCGATGACGGTCGCTCCGCACAGGGCCGCGCCCGCGATGAGCAGCAGGAACTCGGGATCGTTGTCCATGAGGACGCCGACGTGCCACGGCCGTCCCTCGCGCCGCAGCCGGGTGAGCACGGTCGCCCGCTCCCGCGCGGCCGCGACGAGCTCGCGCCAGGTCAGCGACCGGTCGCCGAAGAGCAGCGCGGGATGGTCGTCCTCGGCTCGGGCGAGCAGCAGCTCCGCGATCGAGCCGTAGGGGAAGGTGGGGGTCACTGGCGCTCCAGGGTGATCCGGATTACATTGCGTTGTGATACGAAACATAAATACGGTGACGGGTCGCGTCAAGGGGTTCGCGATAACGCGCGTCGACCGGACCCGACCAGGCGAACGAGGAGGTGGGGGAATGAGCGAGGCCGCTGCCGCGGGCCGTCCGCGTGACACCCGCATCGACGAGGCCGTGCTCGACGCGACCCGCGGCCTCGTCGCCGAGGTCGGGTACGCCGACCTGACCTTCCGCGCCATCGCCGAGAGGGCTGGGACGTCGGTGCCGGCCATCCGCCGGCGCTGGGCCTCGAAGGCGCACCTGGTGCACGAGGCCGTCTATCCCACCGACTCGATGGTCGCTGCCGATGAGGTGCGCGACCTCCGCGCCGAGGTCCGCGCCGTGGTCGAGCGCTGCCTCGGCAACGTCGGATCGCCTCACGGGCGCCGCGCCACGCCCGCGCTGATGAGCGAGCTGATGGCCGACCACGCACTCGAGGTCGAGCTCAGCTCGCGCCTGCTCGCCGGTGGCCGGGAGAGCCTCGCCGCCCGGCTCGCCGAGTCGGCCGCGCGCGGCGAGTCCCGCGCCGACGTCGACCTGGGGCTGTTCATCGAGATGGTGTTCGGCACCACCCTCGTCGCCATCGTGATGCGCGGTCGCGAGGCCGTCGACGACGCCTGGGTCGACGGGCTGGTCGACGTCATCGTCGACGGCATCCGCGTGCGCTGACCGCAGGACTGCCACAATCGCGGCGTGATCATGGAGCACGCCGTCCTTCCCGTCATCCCCGGCCGTGAGGAGGAGTTCGAGGCCGCCTTCGCCAAGGCCCGCAGCATCATCTCCTCGATGCCCGGCTTCGTGAGCCTCGGCCTGCGCCGCTCGCTCGAGTCGCCCAACCTCTACCTGCTGCTCGTCGAGTGGGAGAGCGTCGAGGCGCACACCGAAGGCTTCCGCGGCTCGCCGCAGTACGACGAGTGGCGGGCGCTGCTGCACGAGTTCTACGAGCCGTTCCCGGTCGTCGAGCACTACGTCGACGTCGCGTTCTAGGCTGATTCCATGGCGATCGTCCACCGCGCGACACTGACCCCGAGCAAGCAGGAGCTGCTGACCGCCTGGCTGCCGACCCAGGACTGGGCGGGCCCGGGCGAGGTCGAGATCCTCGGCGCCTACCGGTACGACGACCCGGAGGGCGAGGTGGGCGTCGAGGCGTTCATCGTGCGCCTGGGGGAGCGGCTGCTGCACGTCCCGGTGACCTACCGCGGCGCGCCCTACGACGACGCCGACCTGATCGGCACGCTCGAGCACTCGGTCCTCGGCCACCGCTGGGCCTACGACGGCACGACCGACGCGGTCGCGCTCGGCTGCTTCGCGCGGGCGCTGGCCGGCGAGCAAGAGCAGGCGCAGGTCGAGCTGTGGGACGACGAGCAGCGGGTCCATCACCTGCCGCTGTCGGTGACGGTCGCGCTGGAGGGCGAACCCGGCGAGGGCAAGTTCCGGATCCTGCACGAGATCGTGGCCGCGGTCGACGCGGGCGGCGCGGCGCGGATCGTCGCCACGTGGGACGGCGGGTCGGGCGCGGTCGCCGTCCTCGCCTGAGCATGCACGACCTCGACGCGCTCGACCTCTCGACCGCGCTCCTGCGCGCGCGGCTCGCCGCCGTCCCCGGCGACCGGTGGGAAGCGGCGACGCCCTGCGAGGCCTGGACGGTCCGCGACGTCGCGGCGCACGTGGTAGGCGACGCGGTTCGCTACCGGCTGTGGCTGGAGGGCGCGCCCGACGAGGAGGTCGTCGCGAGCCGTGCGGTCGACTTCGCGGGCGACGATCCGGTCGCTGCGCTCGACCGGATCCAGGGTGCCCTGCGCGAGGCGCTCGCGGCGCCCGGCGCGCTCGACCACACGGTCGCCCACTCCGCCGGCGTCATCGTCGGGCGCGAGCTGCTGGAGCTGAGGATGCTCGAACAGGCCCTGCACGCCTGGGACATCGCCGTCGGCAGCGGCACCGACGACACCATCGGCGACGAGCTCTGCGCGCGCCTGCTCCGGGCCACGCCGACCATCGACCGGCTACGGAGCGCCGGCTACTACGCAGCCGCGGCAGCGCCCGCGGGGTCGCTCCAGGAGCAGCTGCTCCGCGCGGCCGGGCGACTCAGAACATGAACGCCGCGGCGGCCACGCCCGCGCCCACGACGGCGACCCGGAAGACCGCGGCGGGCAGCCGCCGTCCGATCCGCGCGCCCAGGTAGCCGCCCCCGACCGAGCCCAGCGACAGCAGCACGACGGCGCGCCAGTCGAGGTCGGCGACGAGGACGAAGATCGCGCCGGCGACCAGGTTGCAGGCGAGCAGCGCGAGCGTCTTGACCGCGTTGACGAAGCGCAGGTCGAGGTCGGTGCCGAGGGCGAGGACGGCGACCATCATCACGCCGGCGCCCGCGCCGAAGTAGCCGCCGTAGACGCCGGTCAGCAGCGCGAACGCCGTCGTCGCCGCCGTCATCGTGTGGCGGGGGCCGTCGTCCTCGTGGCGGTGGCGGGCGAGCCAGGAGGAGATCCAGGGCTGCGCGCCGACCAGTCCGCAGGCGAGCAGGATCAGCCAGGGGACGGCGGCCTCGAACGCCGTCGCTGGCAGTGCGAGCAGCAGGGTCGCGCCGATCACCGCGCCGACGGCACAGCAGGTCATGACGACCCCCGTGACGTGGCGGTGACTGCGCAGCTCGGTGCGGTAGCCGATCGAGCCGCCGAGGCCGGCCGGGATCAGGCCGACCGAGTTGGAGGCGTTCGCGACGACCGGTGGGATGCCGAGCGCGACGAGCACCGGGAAGCTGAGCAGCGACGCGACGCCGACGGTCGAGCTGAGGATGCCGGCGCCGAAGCCCGCGGCGAGGATGGCGAGCTGGTCGAGCGCGCTCACGCGTCGTCGCGGATCAGCGCGACGTCGCTGACCAGGCCGATGTGCTCGTGCATCGCCTGCGCGGCGCCGGCGGCGTCGCCGGCGGCGATGGCGTCGGCGATCCGGCGGTGGCCGGCGAGCGAGGAGCGCGGGCGCTCCGGCTGTGACAGCGACTCGAGCCGGGTCTCGCGGACGAGGGGGCCGATCTCGAGCATCAGCCGGGCCAGCAGTGCCGAGTGGCTGGCGGCGGTGACGGCCGCGTGGAAGCGCTCGTCGCCCTCGACGCCACGCCCGCCCGCCGCGATGTCGGTCTCCATGTCGGTGAGCGCGGCCTCGATCGCGACCAGGTCGGCATCGGTGCGGCGTACGGCGGCCAGCGCGGCGAGCTTGGTCTCCAGCGCGTCGCGCGTCTCGATGATCTCGGGCAGCCGGTCGGCGTGGTCGCGGATCGCCTGGGTGATGATCGCGGTCGTCGGCCGCACGAGGACCGTCCCGTCGCCGTGCCGGACGGCGACCACGCCCACGACCTCCAGCGCGACCAGGGCCTGGCTCAGGGTCGCGCGGCTGACGCCCAGCTGGACGGCGAGCTCGCGCTCGGGCGGCAGCCGATCGCCGACCTGCAGGCCGGACTCGGCGGCCCAGGCGGTGATCTGCTCGGCGACCTGCTCGTACAAGCGGGTCCGGGTCACCTTGGGGGGCAGCGGGCGTCCGGTCGTTGCGGCCATGCGCCCATCCTATTGACAACTGTCCGCGTGTCCTATTGGCTAGGCCACTGATCCAACGGTTTCCCCTTGACTGAACGAGGAACGATGCACGGACCCCTCTGCGACGTACTGGTCGTCGATCTGTCCCGCGCCCTCGCCGGGCCGCACGCCACGATGATGCTCGGCGACCTCGGCGCCCGGGTGATCAAGGTCGAGGCGCCCGGCCACGGCGACGACACGCGCGGCTGGGGGCCGCCGTTCGTCGAGCCGGAGGCGGGGGAGCGGGAGTCGACGTACTTCCTCGCGGCCAACCGCAACAAGGAGTCGATCGCGCTCGACCTCAAGGACGACGTCGACCGCGCGGTCCTGCTCGGGCTGATCGACCGCGCCGACGTCCTCGTCGAGAACTTCCGCACCGGCGTCCTGGAGCGGCTCGGCCTCGGCCTCGAGTCGCTGCTCGAGCGCAACCCGCGCCTGGTCGCGCTGTCGATCACCGGCTTCGGGCACGACGGCCCGGAGGGCGGTCGTGCGGGCTACGACCAGATCGCGCAGGGTGAGGCGGGCCTGATGTCGCTCACCGGCGCCGGTCCGGAGGACCCGCAGCGCGTCGGCGTTCCGATCGGCGACCTGCTCGCCGGGATGTACGGCGCCTACGGCGTCCTCGCCGCGCTGCACGAGCGGTCGCGGACGGGCGTCGGCCAGATCGTGCGCACGTCACTGCTCTCCGCGGTCGTCGGTGTGCACGCCTTCCAGGGCACCCGCTGGACCGTCGCGGGCGAGGTCGGCCGCGCGCAGGGCAACCACCACCCGTCGATCGCGCCCTACGGACTCTTCCGCTGCGCCGACGGCGCGGTGCAGATCTCGGTCGGCTCCGAGGCGCTGTGGACCCGCTTCTGCGCGGCCTTCGACCTCGACCCGACGCAGGACGGGCTCGCGACCAACCCCGCCCGGGTGGCCAACCGCGACAAGACGATCGCCCTCATCGAGTCCGCGTTCGCGGGTTGGGAGGCGGCGGCGCTGCTCGACAAGCTGGCGTCGGCGGGCATCCCGGCCGGCAAGGTCCGCACACTCGACGAGGTCTACGCCTGGGACCAGACCGCCAGCCAGGGGCTGCTGCTCGACGTCGAGCACCCGACCCTCGGCCCGCTCACCCTGCCCGGCCCGCCGCTGCGCTTCTTCGGTGCCGACGGCGACGAGCAGACGCCGCGCGGCCACCGCGCGCCGCCGACGCTCGATCAGCACGGCGCCGACGTCCGCTCGTGGGTGCGGTCGTGAGCGCGCGGCTGGGCGCCCGCGACCTGCTCGACCTGGTCCTCGACGCCGGCACCTTCCAGTCCTGGGACCAGCCGGTCGACCACAGCGGCTTCGCGCCGTCGTACGTCGCCGAGCTCGAGGCCGCCGCCCTCAAGGCGGGCACCGACGAGTCGGTCCTCACCGGCCGTGGACTCGTGCGGGGGCGGCCGGTGGCGGTCGTCGTCAACGAGTTCCGCTTCCTGGCCGGGTCGATCGGCCGGGCCGCGGCGCAGCGCATCGTCGCCGCAGTACGACGAGCGACGGCCGAGGGCCTGCCCCTGCTCGCCGCGACCGCTTCCGGCGGCACGCGGATGCAGGAGGGCACGCCCGCCTTCCTGCAGATGGTCGAGATCTCGCGCGCGCTGATGGAGCACCGCGCGGCCGGCCTGCCCTATCTCGCCTACCTGAGGCACCCCACGACCGGCGGTGTCTTCGCGTCGTGGGGCTCGCTCGCGCACGTCACCGTGGCCGAACCGGGCGCTCTGGTGGGCTTCCTGGGGCCGAAGGTCTTCGAGGCGCTCAACGGCGAGCCGTTCCCGCCGGGCGTGCAGACGTCGGAGAACCTCGCCGCCCACGGCGTGATCGACGCCGTGGTGCCGACCGAGGACCTGCCGCTCCTCGTCGACCGGGCGCTGAGCGTGCTGGTCGACCCGCCGGCGGAGTCGACGCTGCCGCGGCGCTTCGGTGCGGTCACCGAGCGCGACGCCTGGGACTGCATCACGCAGACGCGCGCCGACGGCCGCGCCGGCGTACGGGATCTGCTGCGGCACGGCGCCACCGACACGGTCCGGCTCTACGGCACCGACGAGGGCGAGCGCGACAGCACCGTCCTCGTGGCGCTCACCCGGCTCGACGGCCAGCCGTGCGTCGTCGTCGGCCAGGACCGGTCCCGACAGACGCCGGAAGGGCCGATGGGTCCGTCAGCGCTGCGCGAGGCGCGGCGCGGGATGCGGCTCGCCGAGGAGCTCCGGCTCCCGCTGGTCACCGTCATCGACACCCCCGGCGCCGAGCTGTCCCAACGCGCCGAGGAGGGTGCCATGGCGGGCGAGATCGCACGCTGCATCGCGACCCTGACGACGCTGACCGTGCCGACCGTGTCGGTCCTGCTCGGCCAGGGCTGCGGGGGAGGGGCGCTCGCGCTGCTCCCGGCCCGCACCGTCGTGGCGACCGAGCGGGCGTGGCTGTCGCCGCTGCCGCCCGAGGGCGCGAGCGTGATCGTGCACGGTGACGTCACCCACGCTGCGGACATGGCGCGGGCGCAGGGCGTCCGGGCGGTCGACATGCACGCATCGGGCGCCGTCCATGTCCTGGTGCCGGAGCTGGACGACGACACGCCCGCCGGCCTCGCGGTCGCGGTCGCGGCGGCGTGCGGCGAGGTGCTGGCGGCGGCGACCGCGCCGTCGATCTGAGTCCGCCGGTCTGAGATCGTGGGCGCGTGGACGTTGACGAGAGCCTGCTGATCGACCGGAACCCGCCACCCGACGGCGTTCCCGAGCGGTTGGCCGCACAGCTGCGGTTCGTCGCGGAGGCCGACAAGCTGAAGACGATCCTGCGCGCGTCGCCCCTGGCGGCGGCCGACCGGCGGGAGAACGACGCCGAGCACTCGTGGCATCTGGCGCTGATGGTGATCCTGCTGGCCGAGTACGCCGACGAGCCGATCGACGTCGGCCACGCGATCAAGCTGGTGGTGATCCACGACCTGGTCGAGATCTACGCCGGCGACAGCCCGGTCTTCGCGCCGGATGCCGCCGACGACCAGGCCGAGCGCGAGGCCGCCGCCGCCACGCGGCTCTTCGGGCTGCTGCCCCCGGACCAGGCCGCGTCCATGCGGGCGCTGTGGGACGAGTTCGAGTCCGGCGCGACGCCGGAGGCGCGCTTCGGCAAGGCCATGGACCGGCTCGAGCCGATGCTGCTGAACTGGCTCAACGGCGGGGGGACCTGGGGCATGCCGGGCGCGACCGAGGCGACGGTCCGGGCGCGGGAGGCCGGGGTGGTCGCGGGCTCGACGTCGCTCGGATCGGTGACCTCGCTGCTCGTCGACGAGGGGCTGCGGCGGGGCTGGATCCGCCCCGCCGCAGTCGCTCAGGACTGAGCCGCGGCCGCCCCTGCCCGCCGGCCGAAGTAGGTGCCGTCGCCGAGCGACGTCCCGCTGATGTAGCCCCGCGCGTGCATGCTGGACGTCGCCCGGCCGGCGGCGTACAGGCCGGGGACGGCGTCGCCGTCGTGGTCGAGCACGGCGCCGTCGATGGTCGTGACCAGGCCGCCGAGGGTGAAGACCTCCGCGCCGCCGCCGCTGGTCTCGCCGTACTCGGGCGGGGCGATGCCACGCCGTACGTCGATCGCGGCGAACGGCGCACGCAGCGGCCGCAGCCAGCGCTCGGCCTTGTGGAAGTAGGGATCGGCGCCCTGCTCGGCGTGCCGGTTGTACTCCGCGACGCTGCTCTGGAGCGCTCCGTCGGGCATGCCCAGCTCGGCCTCGAGCTCGGCGACCGTCTCGGCCACGAAGTGCGGTCGCACGCCCCAGCGCTCGATCTCGGGGACCTCCTCGTAGGCCTCCTCGTCGAGCACCACCCACACCTTCAGTCCGTGCTTGAAGAGCGCGGCCTGGCCGATGAGGCCGGGATAGACGTCCTCGTTGATGAACCGCTGGCCGTGGTCGTTGACGACCATCCCGCGGATCGCCATGGCCGGCACCAGCGAGATGCCGACCTGCCCGGCGGCCATATTGCGTACGGCGGCGCCGGCCGCCTGCGCCATGGCGATGCCGCGGCCGTCGTCCCCGCCGTCGCTGTTGACGGGAAGTCCGGCCAGGACCGGCGCGTGCGTGGCGACCATGGCGGCGTTGTCGGCGAACCCGCCGGTCGTGAGGACGACGCCACGACGGGCCTTGTAGGCGATGTCCTTGCCGTAGTTGCGTGCGAGCAGCCCGACGACGCGGCCGGCCTCGTCGACGATGAGCTGCTGCGCGCCGGTGTCGGTGTGGACAGGGATCCCGGCCTTCGCCACCGCCTCGCTGAGCACCTGCATGAGCACCTTGCCGCCGAAGCCGTCGGAGGTGACCCGGTGGCCGCGGGGCGCGGGCGTCGCTGCATCCGCGAACGGGTGGGCGGCCTCGCCCATCCACATCAGGCCGTCGTCGGTGGGCGGGACCCACGTGGGGGAGTCCCACAGCGACGGCTTGAACGGCACGCCGTGTCCGACCAGCCAGTCGTAGTGCTCACGGCTGCCGCGGCTGTAGGCCCGGACCTTCGCGGCGTCCGCGTCGGGTCCGAGCGCCGCGAGCAGGAACTGCTCCATGTCCTCGGGCGTGTCCGCGAACCCGCACGCCTCCTGGATCGGCGTCCCGCCGCCGAGGTAGATCTCGCCGCCCGACAGCGCCGCCGACCCACCCCCTCCGGACAGCCGCTCGAGCAGGACGACGTGCGCGCCCGCCGCGTGCGCGTCGAGCGCCGCTGCCGCGCCCGCACAGCCGTAGCCGGCGACGATGACGTCCGCCTCGTGGGCGAACTCCGGGATCTCGGCTGCCGGGACCGGCTTGACCGACGACTTCCACATGGGTGGTCTTCCTTCCGCTGGGTGCGCGGGACGCTAGGCGGGTGCGGGGGAGCGGACGCGCCGTGTTCCCGGAGAGCGGAACCTGGCGCCGGCGGCGTGAGCGTGCGTTCCATGGCGGATCGATGGGTGGTGCTGCCGGCGCCCATGTAACTCGGTGTTCGTGAATCCACCAGGGGGTTATGACCGGTAACGACGCCGTGGTGGATGACGCAGCGCCGTGGTGGATGAAGAACGGCGACCCTGCCTTGCTGTTCGGCGCCGACCTGCGATCCGACGAGTTGCGTCAGATTCAGTGAAACGGAGCACGCACGTGCCAGCCAGCCTCGACGAGCCAATCGCCCTCGACGTCCTGCATGGTCAGGCCGCAGTCGCCTACGAACTCCCCGGCGTGCGTCTCCAGCACCCATCGGGCGACCGCCAGAGTCGCCGCGCCGGCCGATGGCATACCTCGAGGGTGCGCCCGGTCTGCGTCAGATCGAGTGAGACGCGCCGTACAGATGCGTCAACTTCATTGAGACAGATCCTCGAATGCGTCAGGTCCAGTGAGACTGCGACGAGTCAACTGAGACAGGACATGAGACAGGACATGAGACAGGACATGCGGGGAAGTGGTTCAGGCGGATCCAGCGGCTCTGAGAGCGCCTGCCCCTCCAACCACTGTCTGACATAATGTCACTTATCGGTGCCTTTCTTCGGCGGGCCGACTGCTGGTCGGAGGCCCGTTCGAGACCGCGACCGGTCCATGTCGCTCGCACCATGGGGTGGTCCACGCACCACGCCGCTCAAGGACGCGCTGCTGGCGCGACGCAGCGCACCCCTGTCACGCCGACGATCCGCATGTCGGAGGTTCCCCGAACACCGCCATTCCGGCTCACGCACGTCCGCACGCGTTATGTCACCGCCACCGGGTGCGGGCTTCGTCCCGTGGAACAGTGCAGGTCTTCCCAGCTGCTTCCCTGACAGACACCTGTCAGCGGCGTTCGCGCAGGTAGAGATCTCGCAACAGCCCGATCTCTCCGCCGTGATGCGCGACCTCGTCGAGGGCGTGCAACGCGAGCTTCAGGTAACGCTCGTCGGCCCAGCCGCCGGGCCCGCGGCCCATCGGCGCCAGCAGGCCTTCGTCGCCGAGGGAAGCGATCCGCGAGACGAAGCGCTCCCAGTCTTCGGCGAGCGCTTGGAGTCCCTCCGCCGCGGTGCCTGGCCACGCGAGGCGGTCGCCGAAGTCCTGGACGTCCTCGAAGAAGTGGATCACGTAGCCGCGCAGACAGCCGGTGCCGATGTGCATGATGCGCCAAGCGATGGTCGTCACGGGGTCCGGCCCGTCCGGAACCGGCTCCGGGAACAGCTCATCGACGCCGAAGCTGCCGCCCTTGCGGGGGCCGATGTTGAGACTGTCCTCGGCAGGCTCCCACAGGTATTCGGCGTCGGTCAGTCCGTCGAGGCGGCCGAACAGCCGCCGTCGCACCCCGTCGAAGGTGCTGAGCAGGTCGCGGGTGACGGGGTCAGACACGGCGTAGCTCCCGACCCAGTGCCGTCGCAAGCTCCACCGACGCCTCGATCTCAGCGCGCCGGATCGAGACGCTCTCGACGTTGATCCCGAACGGGACGCCGATCCGTCGGCAGTACTCGATCAGGTCGCGAGCGACACCGACCGAGTGCTCGTACGACGCTTGCAGCGTGTCGTCGGCATGACGCAGGTCGTTGTGGATCCAGCGCGGCACGTCGACCCCGAGCCAGCCCAGGAACTCCAGTGTCTTCAGCGAGCCGCACACCGAGAACGTGAAGACGATCGGCACCGGCTCGAGGCCGCGTTCGGCGCATTCGTAGCGATAGTCCGAGACGAGGTTCTTCGCCGCGTTGACGTCGTAGACGACCTGGGTGACGAAGAACGAGCATCCGGCTTCCTGCTTGGCGATCAGGCGCAGGTGCTCGTCGCCACGGCGGGTGTGGCGTTCCGGGATCGCGACGCCGCCGAGCGGCAGCTCGGGCCGCAGGTCCGCCCACAGCCGCTGGGCGCGAACGAGCGAGGTCGCTGACTGCTTGTCCCGGGACGATGCGCCGACGAACACGGTCAGCGCGTGATCCGCGTCCTGGGTCTCCAGCCAGGCGCGGAGCTCTGCCTCGTCGTACTTGCCGACAGAGCGGTAGACCACGACCGGCGTCCGCCAGCCGGTCAGGTGCTGTGAGCGGAAGACGGCCGGATCGAGCGTCGGGAGGAACGGGAACGGTCGCTCGTCCGGGTTGCGGTCGCTCTCGTCGTCGATGTCGTAGAGGACGAGACCGTCGAGATCCAGTGCAGCGAGGCGCTTCTGGGTCACGTCGGCGATCTCCTGGGCGCGCTCTGCACCGACCGTGACCCGAGGCGGAGTCAAGGCGAAGAGCAGGAACTCACTCCCCCGTGCTGCGATCCGGCGCGCTAAGTCCATGGGGCGAACGTAGCCGACGACGCTCAGCGGGACAGTCCGAGGCCGAACACCAGTGCGGGGCCACCGTTCTTGTGGATCTCCCGTTCGAGCACCATGCCGATCTTCGTCGCGACCCGCTGCGAGGCGACGTTGTGGGGCCGAATGATCGCGATCAGATGCTCCACGCCCGCATCCCGCGCCGCATCGCGTACGGCGGCCGCGGCCTCGGTCGCCAGACCCGACCGGCGCCGATCCGCGCGGATGTGCCAACCGGCCTCCACGAGCCACGCGCCCTCGACCTCCTGCATCGTCAGCCCGCAGTCACCGACGAACTCGCCGGCGTGGGTCTCCACGACCCAGAGCCCGAACCCGTGCTCGGCATAGTTGTCGAGATTCCACGCGATCCAGTCCGCCGGACCGCGGGAGCCACCGCGGTCCAGGCTCGCGATGTCGGCGAGGTCTGCCTCGGCCATCTCGCGGAATCGCAGGCGCGGTGTGGCGAGGGGCAGCATGCCGCTCACCGTAACGCCGTGATCACGTGCGACAGGCGAACTGGTTGCCGGGGTCGAAGCCCGGCCGATCGATCAGGTGACGCACCAGGAATCCGATCCACGCATCCACCGCGTCCGGCGACGTCGTTCCGTGTTCGCCCGGAAAGCCGACGACCTGCTTGTCGGCAGCGCCCACGCAGTCGAACAGCTCGAACTGGCCCGCCCGCGCGAACAGCTCGTCGTCCCACGTGACGTGCCACAACGTCGGCGCCACGACGCCCGCGGCGCACGCGCGCAGTTCCGCCGCGTCGTGGAGGCCGGGATGCAATGCCTCACTTTGGACCAATCCGAACATGCCGAGTACCACGCAGGCGAGCTCGTGCCCCAGCGCCGCCGCGAGCGGGAGGCCGAACCGCGTGCCCATCGACATGCCGAGGTAGCCGAGGCCGCCGTCGCCGGCGCCCGTGGCGCGGGCGGCGGCGATCGCGGCGGTCCAGTCCTCCACCATGTCGCGCACGACGATGTCCATACCGCGTGCGACGAGCTCGGCCTGGTACTCCCCCGGCGCCATCGGCCGCGGAGCCCGCTCGCCATGCAACGGACCGTCGATCGCGACCACGCACACGCCGGCCCCAGCGAGCCGCTCGGCGAGCATTTGCTGGCGCGTCGCGGTCTTGTGTCCGCTCCCGCCATGTCCGAGCAGGACCAGTGGCGCCGGTCCTACGCCTCGCGCCACCCACATCACCGCGGGCACCCGGCGCGTGTCCGCGGTGACCGCCAAGGGACGCGGCGCGACCGACTCCATGCCGCGACGCTACTCCCCACCGCGCCGGAGGTCCGCGACCTGCCGGAGAAGCTGGTCCCGCTCGTCGAAGATCCGCTCCCGCCCCTGCTCGTTGATGACCCTGAACTGCATGTCCAGCACGGCCGTCGTCTGCATCTCGTCGAGCCCGAACCGCCGCACCAACGCGGTCCGGCTCTCGTCGAGCGTCCGCCCCGTCATCAGTACGTCGACCAGCACCCGCGGGTCGGCCAGGGCGCGGGCCAGGCCCTCCATGATCTGCAAGCGCTGAAGGCAGCTCTCCAGCTGCAGCTCGTCGTCGGTCGGTGCCGACGCGCCGTTCGGCAGCGGCAGCACCTTCGTGCGGTCGCGATGCGTCGGCGCGAAGAAGGACGGCGACAGGTCCGGCTCGACGCGTACGTCGTGCCACTCCTCCGCGAATCCGATGTCGTCGCGCGCCATCCGCAGCACCAGCCCGAGCTCGGCGTCCACGATCACCGTCGGCGACCCGCCCTTCACACGCGGCATCGAGAACTCCCACGCGGGCCGGCCGTCGTACGTCATCGCGTGCAGCGTCCGCTTCACCCGAGCGCGGTCACTGGAGAGCCACTCGGTCCAGTAGTCCCGCGGGTCGACCAGATGGGCGAGGCCGACGTCAGCCGGCGCGTTGTCGGGATCGCGCAGTTCCCAGACCTCCTCCTGATACTCGGTCCGCGCGCTCCACAGCATCCGCTCCCCCGCCAGCACCCGCGCGTCACCAGGCGGGTCCTCCACCCGGATCAGGTCGCGCCAGCGCCAGACCTTCACCGAGCGTCGAACCTCGCCGTCCGCGATCTCCACGAGCGTTCCCGACCACCCCGGCGACGGGTCGTTGCCCGCGATCATCAGCTCGAGCAGCTCTTCGAAGGACGGCACCTGCATGGGCGCATCCTCACATGGCACGCTGACCCCATGGAGCGAGTCCTGGGCATCGGCGGTCACTTCCTGCGCGCGTCCGACCCGGAGGCGCTCGGCGCGTGGTACCGCGACTGCCTCGGCCTCGACGCCGACCAGTACGGCGCGTGGGAGCAGGCTCCCGGGCCGACGGTGTTCGCGACCTTCGAGGCCGACACCGACTACTTCGGCGCCCGCACGCAGCAGGTGATGTTCAACTTCCGGGTCCGCGACCTCGACGCGATGCTCGCCCAGCTGCGCGCGAAGGGCGCCGACGTGAGCGCCGAGACCGAGGAGATGGACGGCGTCGGGCGCTTCGGCTGGGTGACCGACCCGGAGGGCAACCGGATCGAGCTCTGGCAGCCGGCCTGAGCCCGCTCACACCGAGAAGACCGACCAGCAGAGGTCGTTGCGCAGCCGCTGGTCGTCGATGACCAGGGCCCGGATCTCCTCCGGCAGCCGGTCCCGCTGCCACGCACACTCGGCGCGCCCCGCCTCCACCGCCTCGGCATCGCCCGGTGCAGCGGCCCGCACCGCCTTGATCGCGTACGCCGCCGCGCCCAGCTCGTGCGCCGCCACGTGCGCGACCACCGCCGCCTGCCCGGCCGCGTACGCCGCGAACCGGGCCGCCCCGCACAGGTCCCGGGCCGCCGCCATCGCGTGACCGCCGGCGGCGCGGGTGCGCATCATCGGCAGCTCGCCGCGCGTCCATGCCCGGACAGCGCACAGCGCCTCCCGGGGCCGCGGATCGTCCGGTCGTTCGGCCTCGAACAGCGGCAGCACGTGCTCCGCGCACTCCGCCGCCCACAGCGCCAGCAGGCGGTGGTCGGCGTCGGTCAACGACCCGCCACGACGGATCGTGGTGAAGCGAGGATCCCGTACTTTCGGGAGGATCACGCCGTCACGCTGCCGCGTCGAGCCCCCGGACCAGCAGCGTCGTGCCGACCGTCGCGGCGACGCGGTCCTTTGAGATCTCCTGGTACGCCGGCGACGTCGCCCAGCGACGCGCCTCCTCGGCGTCCCGGAACCGGATCAGGACGAACTTCCGATGCGGCCACTCCCCCTCCAGTCTCTCCGGCGCGACGTCGGCGGCCAGCAGCTCGCCGTCGTAGCCCTCCATGGTGGCAGCGAACGCCCGCGCGTAGCGCAGGTATCGCTCCTGGTCGTGGATCGTGAACTGGGCCGCCACGTAGGCCGTCATCGGACACTCCTTCGCTACACTTCACTAGTGAAGTCTTCGACAGGGGCCCAGGCTAGCACCCGAGCGGCCCACGAGAGCCGGCTCTACCACCAGCTCCAGCTCGCCGCGCACCTCTCGAGGAAGTACGCCGACCGCGAGGTGCTCGCCGCGACCGGGCTGACCGTGGCGCAGATCGCCGTCCTCAACGCGATCACCGCGTCCGGCGACACGACCCAGCGTGACGTCGCGGCCCAGCTCGGCGTCAACGAGTCCGCGGTGACCGCGATGATCCGGCGGCTCGTCGAGTCCGGTCACGTGGCCCGGGCCGACCGCGACGGCCGGACCCGACGGCTCACCCTCACCGGCCTCGGTACGACGGCCGTCCGGGCGAGCTCCCGGGCCTTCCGACCTGTCAACCAGACCCTCGCCGGCGACCTCGCCGCCGACGAGATCGGTGAGCTCGCCCGTCAGCTGACGGCGATCGTCGAGCGCCTCTCCTAGCCGAGCTCGTACTCGACGACCACCCGGTGCGTGCCGTCGGCGTCGATGCTGAGCGACCCGCCACCGCGGATCCCCTCCAGCTCGCCGGTGCCGCTGCCGGGGACGATCGTGAAGTACTCGTCGAACCGGTCCTCGCTGTGCGTGGACGCGCCGTGCGCGAGCGCGAACGTCCCGCGGCGGCCGCCGAGCGTGCCGTCGAACGCCTCCATCGCGACGTAGGTGCCCGAGCCCACCGCGTGGTTGAGCGCACCGAGGAACCAGGTCGTCGCGTGACCGCTGAGGTCGCCGTCGAACGTCTTCACCATGTGGGCCAGGCCGATCGGCGCGGCGGTCTCGACGAGCGTGCGCTCCCCGACCCCCGCGGGCGGCTCGGCGGGCGTCCAGTCGGACACGGTGAAGGTGGCGTCGGCTCGCATGGCGGCTAGGTTACCGACGTGCTCGTCGCCACCGACCTCGACGGAACGCTCGTCCCCGACCAGAGCACCGTCGTGCCGCCTTACACCGCGGAGGTGCTGCGTCATGCCGACGCCGCCGGCATCCCCATCGTGTTCGTGACGGCCCGGCCGCTGCGGTGGATGGAGCCGCTCTGGCAGTACGTCGGCGAGCACGGCCTGGCCATCGTCTCCAACGGCGCGATCACGTACGACGTCCACGCGCACGAGGTCCTGACCGTCACCGGCCTCGAGCCGGACCACGGCCTCGAGGTCGTCGACGCCATCAGCACGGCGGTCCCGGGGGCGGCGTTCGCGATCGAGTGTGTCGACGGGATCCGCCTCGACCCGGCGTACGTCGAGCCCTATCCCGTGCCCGACGGCAGCCCGCGCGGTCCGCTCGCCGAGATCTGGGACCGGACCGCGGTCAAGCTGCTGGTCCGCCATCCCGAGCGGGCGGACGACGCCTTCCGCGAGGCGGTCGCGCACGCCGTCGGCGACCTGGCGACGGCGACCTGGTCGGGGCCGGGCCTGGTCGAGATCAGCGCAGCCGGCGTCACCAAGGCGAGCGCGCTGGTCGGGCTCTGCGAGCGGTTGGGCGTCGCGCGCGACGACGTCGTCGCGTTCGGCGACATGCCGAACGACATCGCGATGCTCAGCTGGGCCGGGACGTCGTACGCGATGGCCGACGGGCACGCGAGCGTCCGCGAGACGGCCGACCACGTGGCTCCGCCGTGTGCGGAGGAGGGCGTCGCGCAGGTGCTGGCGGGGCTGCTCACACCAGTCACTCGCCCGCGCGCATGAGGGTGCGGCCGACCAGCTCGTTCGACTCGCGCCAGGCCTGCATCCGCTCGGGCCGCAGCACCAGGAAGACATAGTCGACGAGGCCGCGCGGGTCCCAGTCGGCCTGCGCCGCATAGTCGTCGCCGAGCCCGCGGTCGTCGTCGACGCCCACGCTGCGCTCGAGGACCGCGTCGATCATCACGACGTCGCGCGTCGGGCCGACGCCGAGCCGGGCGCGCTCCGACGCCTCGAGGTTGCGGGCGGTCACCGACGACGCGGCGACCGCGATCACGACGCGCTCCCCCACCCAGGCCAGCGAGACCGGCACCAGGTGGGGTGCTCCCGTCGCGGAGGCGGTCGCGACCCAGACGTCGACGGCGGGCGTGGTGAGGATGTCCAGCGCGTCGGTACGGCGGGTCGCGGCGTCGCGAGCGGGAGGCGGGTCGTCGTCGGGCACGCGTGCCTCAGACCGCCTGGTTGATGCGGACGTGGTTGCCGGCGGGGTCGCGGAAGGCGCAGTCGCGCACGCCGTACGGCTGGTCGATGGGCTCCTGGATGACCTCGGCGCCGGTGGCCTGGATCCGGTCGAAGGTGGCGTCGAGGTCGTCGGCGCGCAGCACGATCGTGGCGTAGGTGCCCTTCGCCATCATCTCGGCGATGGTGCGCTTCTCGTCGTCGGTGATGCCCGGGTCGGCGGCCGGCGGCGCGAGCACGATCGACGGGCCGGCGTGGCCCTTCGGCGCGACGGTGATCCACCGCATCTCGCCGTAGCCGACGTCGTTGAGGACCTCGAAGCCGAGGACGTCGCGATAGAAGGCGAGCGAGGCCTCGGGGTCGGTCTGCGGAAGGAAGCTGTGCTGAATGCTGATGTCCATGACCGTCACGCTAGCCGCGTCGGGAACGGGTCTGCTTCTTGATTCCTGATCGGTCTGGTGACCTTCTTCGTGACGCACGACGGCGGCTCGCCGAGCGCGCCGTCGTGGGACGCGTCGCGCTCGGCGACCTCGTCGCGATAGGCGCTCGGCGACATGCCGACCAGCTCGGTGAACCGGGTGCTGAACGTGCCCAGCGACGAGCACCCGACCGCGAAGCAGACGTCGGTCACGCTCATGTCGCCGCGCCGCAGCAGCGCCATCGCGCGCTCGATGCGCCGGGTCATCAGGTAGGAGTACGGCGGCTCGCCGTACGCCCGTTTGAACTCGCGGCTCAGGTGTCCCGACGACATGTGGACGTCGCGCGCGAGCGCCTCGACGTCGAGCGGCTCGGCGTACTCACGGTCGATCCGGTCGCGCACCCGCCGCAGCAGGGTGAGCGCACGCAGCCGGTCGGCGTCGGCGGCGGCCGAGGGCATGGACTCGCTGGGCACGGGTCCATCTTCGCAAATGCGTGGCTCCCCCGGCCGGATCACCGCCGCGCCGATCCCGCGGGTCACTGACCCGCGATGTACTCCACCGACGGACCGGCGGTCCAGCCGCCGTCGACGGCGAGCTCGGCGCCCGTCGTGTACGACGCCGCGTCGCTGAGCAGGTAGACGACCGCGCCGACGAGCTCCTCCGGGCGACCCACGCGCCGGAACGGGTTGTTGGGGAAGCCGCCCTCGTCGGCGACGATCCCGGTCGGCGCGGTCATCGGGGTGAGGACCATGCCCGGGTGGACCGAGTTGACCCGGATCCGCTCGCGGCCGAGCTCGACGGCGGCGAGCTTGGTGAGGCCGCGGACGCCCCACTTCGCGGCGCCGTACGCGCTCGTCATCGCCATGCCCATCAGGCCGGCGGCCGAGGAGATGTTGACGATCGAGCCGCCGGCGGCCTCGCGCATGGCCGGCACGACCGCGCGCAGGCCGGTGTGGACGGCGATCAGGTTGATCTCGATGATCCGGCGGAAGACGTCGGTGGTCTCGTCGACCGTGAGCTGGCCGGTGGCCGAGATGCCGGCGTTGTTGACCAGGCCGTCGAGGCGACCGAAGGCGTCGACGGACGCCTGGACGGCGGCGGCCCACGACTGCTCGTCGGTGACGTCGAGGTGCACGTAGCGAGCGCTGTCGCCGAGCTCGGCGGCGACCGCCGTGCCCTCCTCGTCGAGCAGGTCGCCGATGACGACCCGGCCACCGGCCGCGACGATGCCGCGCGCGAACGCGGCGCCGAGACCCCGCGCGCCGCCGGTGACGAGGACGACCTTGTCCTGCAGATCCATGATGTTCTCCTTCTCGTGCGGCGCGGTGGCGCCGCTCAGTGGTGACGTACGTCGGCGAAGAGGGCCGCGCCGACTGCGGCCGCCGCCTCGTGGGCGGTGAGGCCGTCCTCGACCATGTGGGCGAGGGCGGAGATGGCCAGCACGATCGCCTGACCGCAGCCGACGGTGGTCGCCACGGCGTGCTCGTCGGCGCCGATCCGCGCCGCGACCGCGGGCCGCAGCACCCCGGCCGTCGCATAGCTCGCCTCGAGCCACACACGGCGCAGCTGCAGGTCGCCGAAGACGGTCCGCATGAACGCGCGCGCGTCGTCGTCGCTCATCGCGTCGTTGCTCTCGACGAACGCCGCGACGACCGCCTCCCCCAGCGACCGGTCGGCAGGCTGCGCGGCGAGTGCCGCGGCGTATGCCTGGTTGCCGTCGTCGAAGATCGGACGTAGGCAGTCGGCCTTGGTCGGGAAGTAGCGGTGGAAGCTCCGCTCGGACATCCCTGCGGCCGCGACGAGGGTCGCGACGGTCGGGCTCGAGTCGCCGGCGGCGACGAAGACGTCGGCGCACGCGCGGGCCAGACCCAGGAGGGTCTCGTCGTCCGGTGGGCGTCGTGCCATGCGTCCAGCATACTCCTTTAGTGGCAGAAACTGCCATTAAAGGGTGTGAGTAGGGTCGCGTGCATGGACCTCTCGGGTACGACGACCGCGGTGCGCCGCGACCTCAGCACCTCTCCCGACGAGCCGGTCCGCGTCCGCTGGACGCCGGCCGCGCACCACGGCGTCGGCGCTCTCGTCCTCGGCGGCTCGAGCGGCCGGGTCGACGAGCAGCGCGCCCGCCTGCTCGCCGAGAACGGGGTGATCGCCGAGGCGATCCAGTGGTTCGGCGGGCCGGGCCAGCACGCCGGGCCCTGGGAGATCCCGCTCGAGACGTTCACCGAGCGCGTCGACGCGCTCGCCACCGAGTGCGACCGCGTGCTCGTCATGGGAGTCTCCTTCGGCGCCGAGGCCGCGCTCGCCACCGCCGCGCTCACCGACGCGCCGATCGCCGGCGTCGTCGCCTTCGCACCGACCGACGTGGTCTGGGCCGGCATCACCGAGGACGGCCGACAGACCTCGCACTGGACCCTCGACGGCCGGCCGCTCCCCTACGTCCCGTTCGACCCGCTCTGGTCCGAGGCCGTCGTCGACGAGCCGCCCGCCTACCGCGACCTGTACGCCGGCTCCCGGGCCGCCGCGCCCGAGGCCGTGGCGGCCGCCGCGCTCCCGGTGGAGCGGATCGCCGAGGTCGTCCTCGTCGCCGGCGACGACGACCAGGTCTGGCCGGCGCGCGAGCAGGCGGAGGAGATCGTGCTCCGCCGCGCCGCCCACGGGCTGCCGACCACGCTGGTCGTCGACCCGGAGGCCGGGCACCGCGCCGTACTGCCGGGCGAGCAGGTCGTCACGGCAGGCCAGGCGATGCGTCGCGGCGGCACCGAGCTCGCCGACCGGCGGCTCGGCACGGCGGCGTGGGCCGCCGTCCGCGAGCTCCTAGGGTGAGCCCATGAGCCAGCTCCCGCCGCCACCTCCGCCGCCGCCGGGCTATCTGCGCCTGCACCTGCAGGGCAACCGGATGCTCAGCATGATCACGCCGAGCATCCACATCGACGGCTACCCGGTGCCGGCGCGCTACGGCGAGAACGTCTATCCCGTCGTGCCCGGGCAGCACGCGGTCGCCGGCCATGCGCAGTGGATGTGGCGCTTCGGCCACGCGACCCAGGCGTTCCAGGTGGCGCCCGGGCAGACCGTCGACATCTTCTACGCGGCGCCCGCGCTGACCTTCCTGAGCGGGAGGATCGGGTTCGAGAAGCAGCGGACGCCCGGCCTGGTGGCCCTCATCGCGCTCTTCGCCGTCCTGCTGCTGCTCGTCATCGTGCCGATCGTGGCCATCGCCGCCGGCGCATGACCCGATCGTGGTGGGGCTGGGGCGCCGACGAGGCCCGGCTCTCGGACGCCGAGACGGCCGCGCTCGTCGAGCGGGTCGCCGCCCTGCTGCCCGGGCAGGACCTCACCGATCACGCGCCGCCCGACCCCCGTGCCCTGGGCGTCCCTCCGCCACGGGTCACGCCGCCCGCGGCGCTGGCCGCGCTGTGCTCCGCGGACGTCGTCGACCGCCTCGGGCATGCGCGGGGCAAGGCGTTCCGCGACGTCGTGCGCAACCTGCACGGCGACGTCGCGCACGTGCCCGACCTCGTCGTCCGGCCGCGGAGCGAGCAGGACGTCGTCGACGTACTCGACTGGTGCTCGGCCACCGCGACGCCCGTCATCCCGTACGGCGGCGGCAGCTCGGTGGTCGGCGGCGTCGAGCCGCGCTTCGAGGGGCCCGCGGTCACCCTCGACCTGGGCCTGCTCGACCGGGTCGTCGAGGTCGATCCGGTCAGCCGGGCGGCACGGATCCAGGCGGGTGTCGACGGACCCGCGCTCGAGGCGCAGCTCCGCCCGCACGGACTGACCCTGCGGCACTTCCCGCAGTCGTTCGAGTTCTCGACCCTGGGCGGCTGGCTCGCGACCCGGGCGGGCGGCCACTTCGCCACGCTGGCGACCCACATCGACGACCTCACCGAGTCGCTGCGCGTCGTATCGCCGGCCGGCACCGGCGAGTCGCGCCGGCTGCCGGGCTCGGGCGCCGGCCCCTCGCCCGACCGGATGTTCCTCGGCTCCGAGGGCTCGCTCGGCGTGATCACCGAGGCGTGGATGCGGCTGCAGCAGCGGCCGGTCTGGCAGCAGACCGTCACCGTCGACTTCTCCTCCTACGAGGCGGCCGTGGCGGCGACCAGGGCGATCGCGCAGTCGGGTCTGTACCCGTCGAACTGCCGCCTCCTCGACCCGGCGGAGGCACTCCTCAACGCCGGCGCGACGACGTCCGGGGGCCTGCTCCTGCTGGCGTTCGAGTCGGCCGACCACCCGGTCGACGCCTGGATGGAACGGGCGGTCGAGCTGGCCCGCGACCACGGCGGCGTCGTCCTGGCGTCACGGGATCGCCCGTCGGGAGCGGGCGACGCCGGTGCCCCTGCTGAAACTGCCGACACTGCCGACGCGTCGCAGTCCTGGCGGTCGGCGTTCATCCGGATGCCCTACCAGCGCGACGCGCTCGCCCGCCGTTCGATGGTGGTCGAGACCTTCGAGACCGCGTGCACCTGGGACGCCTTCCCGACCTTCCATGCGGGCGTCGTCGCCGCCGCAGAGAAGGCGATCGTCGACGTGTGCGGTGGACAGGGCGTGGTGACCTGCCGGTTCACCCACGTCTACCCGGACGGCCCGGCGCCGTACTACGGGATCTACGCCGGCGGCCGCTGGGGCAGCACGCTCGCCCAGTGGGACGACATCAAGGCCGCCGTCGCGGACGCGATCATCGCCCGCGGCGGCACCATCACCCACCACCACGCGGTCGGCCGCGACCACCGGCCCTGGTACGACGCCCAGCGCCCCGAGCCCTTCCACCTCGCGCTGCGCGCGGCGAAGGCGGCGCTCGACCCGGCCGGCGTCCTCAACCCGGGCGTGATCGTCTAACCCTCCGCCACCCACTTCTCGCTGCGCTCCCACAGCTCGGCCGCGAGCTCGGGCGTGACCACCGACGACGGCTGCTTCTCCCGCTCGTTGTCGTAGTAGCGACCGGTCTCGTCGGCGACGTCGGGCGAGGTGGCGCAGTAGAGGGACGTCTTGGCGCCCTCGGCCGGCGACTTCATGAACAGCTTCATCAGGTGGCGTAGCCCGAAGGGCACCTCCCGCCACACGTCGGACGCGATCGCGCCGGGATGCAGCGAGTACGTCGTCACGCCGGTCCCCTCGAGCCGGCGCCCGAGCTCCTGCGCGTGCAGGACGTTGGCGAGCTTGGACACGCAGTACTCGTCGAACGCGGTCCGCGTGACCGACGGCCGCCGCACGGCCTCCCAGTCGATGCCCTTCGCGCGGTAGTGGCCGGTGCTGGCGACGTTGACGATCCGCCCCGGCCCGGACGCGACGACGTGGTCGCGGAGCAGCTCGGTGAACAGGAACGGCCCGACATGATTGGTGCCGAACGCCAGCTCGAACCCGCTCGCGCTCATCCCCCGCTTGCCGGCCAGGCCCGCGTTGTTGATGAGGACGTCGAGGCGCTCGCCGGAGTCGAGGAACTGCTGTGCGGCGGCACGGACCGAGGTCAGGTCGCCGAGATCGAGCGGGAGGTGGTCGAGCCGCGCGTTGCCGGTCTCGGCCGTGATCTCGTCGATCGCGGCCTTGGTCTTCTCGGCCGAGCGGCCGGCGAGGACGATCCGGGCGCCGCGTAGGGCGAGGACGCGGACCGTCTCCTTGCCGATGCCGGTGTTGGCGCCGGTGACGAGGAAGGTCTGGTCGCGGAGGTCGGTCATGGCGTGATCATCGCGGGTGGTGTGGTGGGTTGTCGTCCTCCCAGGGTCGGAGTCTGGGGGCGGGCCGGTGGTGGCGGGCGCGACGGGGTGTCAGCGGCGGGCTGACGTGCGGGGTGCTCAGGTGGGGTGCTCAGGTGGGGTGCTCAGGTGGGCCGGCGCGCCGCCGATGGGGTGATCAACACCACCGGGAGACGCCATGCGGGAATCGCACATCCTCGACCAGGGCCACCTGTCGCACGACCGCCCCTGCCCCCACTGCGGGCACGCCTGGCACTACTACCTGCCCTGCGACAGCGGGTGCGGCTGCGACGCCGCCCACCCCGCCTGACCCTTCGGGAGCCCTCACCAAGATTGCGGTTTGGGACCAAACCGCAACGTTTTGGCCCCGGATTCTGCGGTCTTTGCCCATTCGGCGCACTTCCCGACCGCCCCGGCATCGACCGCCGCCGCCACCCCGCGCCGCCACCCCGCGCCGGACTCCGACGGGCCACCCCCGCCTTCCGCCAAACGGAAAGCCCCCCCACCAAGGTCCTCGCAATGTGACACAAGTCATGTCAAGGTGGGCGCATGAGCGTTGTGCTTCTCGCCGCCCTGATCGCCCTGGTCGGCGTCGCTGTCGCAGGCGTCGGAGGTCTGTTCGCCGTCGTCTTCGTGGCCGGCCGCTCCGGCGGCAAGGCGCAGGCACAGGTTCGCGACAGTCACCAGCAGCGGGCAGCCTGACCGACCTGCTACCCCCAAGGCGCCGGCAGGATGCCAAGCAGGCGAGCGACGGTCAGTCGATCGACTGCCCCAGCACCGCAGCGACCACCGCGCGCACCTCGTCGTCGCCCTCGATCACGACGCGCTCGTCGCCCACCCGGTGCCACAGCCACGCATCCAGGTCGGCGGCGGTGCCGCTGACCACGAGCGCGGGCGCCACGCCCGGGTCGGGCACGACGTGCTGGTCGGGCTCGTCGGTGTAGGTCTTGCCCTCCGGCGAGGTGCCGGAGAAGGTGCCGATCTGCGCCCAGACCGAGACGCCGGTGTCGGTGATCCGGTATTCGACGTACGACGGCGCGGGCGTGAACACGCCCCACTCGGGCAGCCCGCCGAACATCACGTCGAGGGCCTCGTGGACGCCGTCGGTGGCCAGGTCGGCCGGCATGCCCGAGGAGACGCCGGCCGCGAGCTCGGCGTCGAGGCGGTGGATGAGCACCTCGTGGGCCTGGCGGCGGTAGGTGAAGGCGACGTTCTGGTCGCTGGGCAGCGACCACGACCAGGCCTTCTCCTCGGGATCGGCAGCGGCGAGGGCGGCGAGGAACGAGGCGTGCGTGGCGGAGAAGAAGGCCAGCAGCTCGTCGTAGGAGTCCGGTCGGACCGGCTCCTCGTCGTCGTCGGGCCCGGCCGGCCGGGTGGAGATGATCCGGTGCCAGAAGTACTGGACGGTGCCGAGGTGCCACAGCAGGTCGGCGGCGTTCCAGTCCGGGCAGGAGGGCACCTGCGCGTCGGGCGCGCAGGTGGAGAGGACGTCGAGGAAGCGCGCGGACTCGGCCTCGATGTGGGCGAGGTAGGCGGCGGGGTCGAGGCGGGTCACGGCTGGAGCAGCACCTTGATCGCGCGGCGCTCGTCCATCGCCGTGTAGCCGGCGGGCGACTCCTCGAGCGGCAGGGTCAGGTCGAACACCAGGCCGGGGTCGATGCGGCGGTCGAGGACCAGGTCGAGCAGCTCGGGCAGGTAGCGGCGCACAGGCGCCATGCCGCCGCGGACGCCGACGTTCTTGTCGAACAGCCGTCGCGCGGACAGCTCGACGCCGTGGGGCGCGCCGACGAAGCCGACTCCCCCGCCGGGGCGGGTGACCTCGATCGCCGTGGTCATCGCCTCGTCGGTGCCGACACACTCGAGCGCAGCGTCGACGCCCACGCCGTCGGTCAGCTCGCGGACCTCGGCCAGCGCATCCTCGCCGCGCGAGGCGATGATGTCGGTCGCGCCGAACGCGCGGGCGACCTTCTGGCGCGGCTCGTGGCGCGACATCGCGATGATCCGCTCGGCGCCCATGGTCGCGGCGGCGAGGACGCCGCTCAGCCCGACCGCGCCGTCGCCGACGACGACCACGGTGTCGCCGGCCTTCACCCCGGCCGAGACCGCCGCGTGCCACCCGGTCGGCATCACGTCGGACAGCGCGAGCACCGAGGCGATCAGGTCGTCGGCCGGTACGCCGCCGGTGGAGACGAGGCTGCCGTCGGCCTGGTTGACCCGGGCGTACTCCGACTGCCCGCTCAGCGTGAAGCCGAGGTTGTCGCACACCGACTGGGCGCCGTTGCGGCAGTGCGGGCAGGTGTTGTCGCAGTGGCAGAACGGGACGACGACGAAGTCGCCCGCCTTGAAGTCGCGGACCTCGCTGCCGACCTCCTCGACCACGCCGATGCACTCGTGGCCGATGGTCTGGCCGGGCCGCACCGGGTTGGCGCCGCGATAGGGCCACAGGTCGGAGCCGCAGATGCAGCCGGCGGTCACCTTGATGATGGCGTCGGTCGGCTTCTTGAGCTCGGGGGCGGGCACCTCTTCGACCCGGATGTCCCGGGCCCCGTGGATCGTCGTCGCGCGCATGGATGTGATCCTTGCACGAGGGTCCGACACGGCCCTCGGGACTTGCGTTATCTCATATGTGAGTTACGGTCGACGCATGACGCCTGACGTCCCCACCGACGACTACAAGGGCCGGATCGGCAACCTGATCCGCGACGCCCGCAAGCACCGTGGACTCACCCAGGCACAGCTCGCCGAGCGCCTCGGGACCAGCCAGAGTGCGATCAACCGGATCGAGAAGGGCCACCAGAACCTCTCGCTCGAGATGCTCGCGCGGATCGGCGCGGCGCTCGACTCCGAGATCGTCGCGCTCGGCGCCGGCCCGACCCACCTGCGGGTCAAGGGGCCGACCACGCTGTCCGGCAGCATCGACGTGAAGACCTCCAAGAACGCCGGCGTCGCGCTGCTCTGCGCGTCCCTCCTCAACCGCGGCCGGACGACGCTGCGCAAGGTCGCCCGCATCGAGGAGGTCAACCGCCTGCTCGAGGTGCTCGACAGCATCGGCGTCCAGACCCGCTGGATCAACGCCGAGAACGACCTCGAGATCATCCCGCCCAAGGACCTCGACCTCTCCCGCATCGACGAGGAGGCCGCGCGGCGTACCCGCTCGGTCATCATGTTCCTCGGCCCGCTCCTCCACCGCGCCGACACCTTCGAGCTGCCCTACGCCGGCGGCTGCAACCTCGGCACCCGCACCGTCGAGCCGCACATGTCGGCGCTGCGCCCGTTCGGCCTCGAGGTCAAGGCGACCGACGGCTGGTACCACGCCCAGCTCAACCGGGCCATCGTCCCCGGCCGCCCGATCGTGCTCACCGAGCGCGGCGACACGGTCACCGAGAACGCCCTCATGGCCGCCGCCCTCCACCCCGGCACGACCGTGATCCGCAACGCCTCGTCCAACTACATGGTCCAGGACCTCTGCTTCTACCTGCAGGCCCTGGGCGTCGAGGTCGAGGGCATCGGTACGACGACGCTCACCGTCACCGGCCGCGAGAGCATCGACGTCGACGTCGACTACTCCCCCAGCGAGGACCCGATCGAGGCGATGTCGCTGCTCGCCGCCGCGATCGTGACCCGCTCCGAGATCACCATCCGCCGGGCGCCGATCGAGTTCCTCGAGATCGAGCTCGCGGTCCTGGAGGAGATGGGCTTCCGCTACGACCGCTCCGAGGAGTACGTCGCCGCCAACGGTCGCACCCGCCTGGTCGACATCACCACCCACCCCTCCGACCTGGTCGCGCCGCGCGACAAGATCCACCCGATGCCGTTCCCCGGCCTCAACATCGACAACCTCCCGTTCTTCGCGGTGATCGCGGCGGTCGCCGAGGGCACGACGTACCTCAACGACTGGGTCTACGACAACCGCGCGATCTACCTCACCGAGCTCAACAAGCTCGGCGGACGGGTCAGCCTGCTCGACCCCCACCGGGTCCAGATCGACGGCCCCACCTCGTTCACCGGCACCGAGCTGGTCTGCCCGCCGGCGCTGCGGCCCGCGGTCGTCGTCCTGCTCGCGATGCTGGCCAGCAAGGGGACGTCGGTGCTGCGCAGCACCTACGTCATCCACCGCGGCTACGAGGATCTCGCCGAGCGCCTCAGCGACCTGGGCGCCGAGATCGAGACGTTCCGGGACATCTAGCCTCCGTGGCCTATCTGGAACCAGGTCGGGTGCTGGCATTCGCCCACCGCGGCGGCGCCTACCACCCCGAGATCGAGGGCCTCGAGAACACGCTCGCGGCCTTCCGGCACGCGGCGGCGCTCGGCTACGACTACCTCGAGACCGACGTCCACCTGACCGCCGACGGCGTCCTGCTGGCGTTCCACGACGCGGTGCTCGACCGGGTGACCGACCGGCGGGGCGCGATCGCCGAGCTCACCCTCGCCGAGGTGCGGGCGGCGCGGATCGGCGGGCGCGAGGAGGTGCCGACGCTCGTCGAGCTGCTCGACGCCTTCCCGGAGGCGCGGTTCAACGTCGACCTCAAGGACGCCCGGGCCGTCGAGGCGCTGGCCGCGCTGGTCCGCGAGCGCGAGCTGTGGGACCGGCTGCTCGTCGCGTCCTTCTCCCGCCGGCGGGTACGACGCTTCCGCGCGCTGACCGACGGCCGGGTGCCGACGGCCGCCGACCCGTGGCAGATCGTCGCCTTCCGCCTCTCCCCCACCGCCGGCATCGCCCGCCGGCTGGCCGGCGACGGCTTCGCCGCCTTCCAGGTGCCCCACCGGCACAGCGGCGTCACCGTCACCACCCCCGGCTTCGTACGACGTGCCCACGCCGCCGGCCACCAGGTCCACGTCTGGACCATCGACGACGCCACCGAGATGGACCTGCTCCTCGACCGCGGCGTCGACGGCCTCTTCACGGACCGGACCGACGTGCTCAAGGATGTGCTCCAGCGACGTGGCCAATGGTGGTCCGCGCGGGGAGGGACGACAGCATGAACGCATCGGCGCCCATCGCCGACCTGGGGCCGCTCAACCGAGCACGGGAGCAGCGCGCCTGGTACTTCACCGACTGGGCCGCCTCGGCGTTCCAGACGACCGTCGCCGGCGTGCTCTTCGCGCCGTACCTGATCTCGGTCGCGGAGAACGCCGTCGGTGAGCACGGCCGCCTCCACATCCTCGGGCTCTCGATCGCGCCGGGCTCGCTGCCGTCGTACGTCATCACCGTCTCGACGCTGCTCAGCGCGCTGATCTTCCCGATCGTGGGTGCGCTCGCCGACCGGACGTCACGCAAGCCCGACCTGCTCGTCGCACTCTCCTGGGTCGGCGCGGTCGCGGCCGGCCTGCTGTTCTTCATGAACGGCGACAACTGGGCGTTCGGGAGCATCGCCTTCATGGTCGCCAACCTGGCCGGTGGCGCGGCGATCGTGGTCAGCGACTCGATCCTGCCGCTCATCTCCACGGAGGAGGAGCGCGACCGTACGTCGTCCGTGGGCTGGGCCTACGGCTACGCCGGCGGCGGCCTGCTCCTCGCCGTCAACTTCGCCATGGTGATCGGCCACGACGCGATCGGGCTCGACAAGGAGATGGCCGTCCGGCTGTCCCTGCTGTCGGCCGCGCTGTGGTGGGCGGCGTTCATGATCATCCCGTGGCGCGGCATCAAGCGTCACCGGCCGCAGGCGGTGGAGGCAGTCGCGGGCGGCCTGATGTCGCGCTCCTTCGGCCAGCTCGGCGCGACGCTCAAGGACCTGCGCAACTACCCCGTCGCGCTGACCTTCCTGGTCGCCTACCTGTTCTTCAACGACGGCATCCAGACCACCATCGCGTCCGCCTCGACGTTCGGCATCGAGGAGCTCAAGTTCGCCGAGGGCACGGTCCTCGGCACCTACCTGCTGGTGCAGTTCGTGGCGATGTTCGGCGCGGTCGGCTTCGGCCGGGCGGCGGCGCGCTACGGCGCCAAGAAGGTGATCTTGTCGGGCATCGTCGGCTGGATGGTCATCGTGACCGTGGCGCTCGTCGTCCCCCAGAAGCAGCTGGTGCCCTTCCTGCTGCTCGGCGTGGCCATCGGCATCGTGCTCGGCGGCACCCAGGCGCTGGCCCGCTCCTACTTCTCGCTGTTCATCCCGCGCGGCAAGGAGGCGGAGTACTTCAGCCTCTACCACGCCATGGACCGCGGCACGTCGTGGTTCGGGACGCTCACCTTCGGCCTCGTCTACCAGATCACCGACTCCTACCGGCCGGCCATCTTCGCGCTGGTCGCCTTCTTCGTCCTCGGCGGCCTGATCCTCCTGCGGGTCGACACCGAGCGCGGGATCCGGGAGGCTGGTAACGCCCGGCCCTCCGTCATCTGAGTCAGCTTCGCCCGACGCGCCGGTCTAGTCCGATCGGACCCCTCGAGAGGGGCCGGTTGCACATCGGACGCTTGGAACCTTTTACCGATGGGTAGCGTTGAGGAGTCTGGAAGCGAAACACGGGAGGTGGAGTTCTCATGGCTGAGCGCACACTGCGCGGCGCCCGTCTGGGCGGGCAGTCGTTCGAGGACGAGCGGGGCATCGAGTTCGCTGCTCGCCAGCAGGTTGGCTATCGGTGTCCCCAGGGGCACGAGTTCGAGATCACGATGTCGATCGAAGCCGAGGTGCCTGCCATCTGGGAGTGCCCCCGGTGTGGCCTGGAGGCCGAGTCGACGGCGGGCATCGAGCGTGAGGTGAAGGCGGAGAAGCCGCAGCGGACCCACTGGGACATGCTGCTCGAGCGACGCTCCGAGAAGGAGCTCGAGGAGATCCTCACCGAGCGCCTCGAGCTGCTCCGCGGTGGAGAGATCGGCCCGGCGCACCTGCACCGCGCCAACGCGCGCACGAAGAAGAAGCCGGCGAAGGCCTGATCAGTCGCTCTCGTCGATGACCTCGCCCTGGACCACCGTCGGTCCGGGGCGAGTGTCGTTCTCGGGTGTCTGACGGCCCGGGAAGCCGGGCGGGAAGCCGGCCGTACGGCGCGCGACCTGCCGCGACGCGACGGCCCCGAAGAGCCCGCGGAACAGCGGCCGGGTGAGCGGCACGATGAGCAGCAGCGCGACCAGGTCGGTGAGGAAGCCGGGTACGGCGAGCAGCACGCCGCCGAGCATCACCAGGGCGCCGTCGCCGACCTCCCGCGACGGCGGCCGACCGGTCTCCAGTCCTTCCCGCAGCGCCAGCCAGGCCCGCCGTCCGGCGTGCTTGGCGACGGCTGCGCCGAGGACGACGCCGAGCAGGACCAGCACGAACGTCCAGCCGGGCCCGATCAGCCGGGCGACCTCGACGAGGACGGCGATCTCCGCCACGACCGCCAGCCCGAAGGCCAGCAGCACGAGCGCGAGCGTACGCCGTCCACGCTTGGTCATCGTGGCTGCAACTCCCGCTCGGCCGAGGCGGCGCGGCGGCGGCCGCGGGCCTGCTCCCAGCGCTCCCGCAGGCCCCACTGGGTGATCCGCTTGAGGGACTCCAGCGCCACCTGGCCGCTCATCTTGGACTCGCCACGCACCCGCTCGACGAACTCGATCGGGACCTCGCGCACGGTCAGCCCGGCGCGCAGCGTGCGCGCGACCAGGTCGGTCTGGAAGACGTAGCCGGTGGAGCGCACCTCGTCGAGGCGGATCTTCTCCAAGGTGGAACGACGGAACAGCCGGTAGCCGGCCGTGGCGTCGCGCACGGAGATGCCGAGGAGGGTGCGGACGTAGAGGTTGCCGCCGCGCGAGAGGACCTCGCGCTCCCACGGCCAGTTGACCACCGAGCCGCCGGGGACCCAGCGCGAGCCGATCACCAGGTCGGAGTCGAGCAGACCGGTGAGCAGCCGCTGGAGCTGCTCGGGCTGGTGGGACCCGTCGGCGTCCATCTCGCCGATGACGTCGTAGCCGCGGTCGAGCGCCCACGCGAAGCCGGCGAGGTAGGCGGCGCCGAGCCCGCCCTTCGCCGTACGGTGCAGGACGTGGACCTGGTCGTCGACCGCGGCGATGCCGTCGGCGATGGCGCCGGTGCCGTCCGGGGAGCCGTCGTCGACGACGAGGACGTCGACCTGCGGCTGCGCGGCGCGCAGCCGCTCGATGATCCAGGCGACATTGCCGGCCTCGTCGTAGGTCGGGATGACCATGACGGTGCGGCCGAGGGCGTGTCCCTCGATCAGCTCGTGGTCAGACAACGGGTGCCTCGCTCGTGTTCGCGGTGGGCGCTGGGGCCTCCTCCGAGTGGGAGATCTCCGGCGCTGGACCGTCGAACTCTCTCCTCCGACGGTACGCGACGGCACCTGACACGAGAGCACCGAGAGTCAGGACGGTGAACATCCGGGCCGGCCACGGGCCCAGCCGCACCGCCGGCGTGAGCGCCGAGCTCAGCCCGACCTTCTCGACGAGGACGGCGGTCGTGCGCGGCTTCGCGGACGCCACGACCGTGCCGTCGGGCGAGATCACGCCGGTACGGCCGTTGGTCGAGGCGACGGTGAGCCAACGGCCGGCCTCGATCGCGCGGAGCCGGGTGATCGCGAACTGCTGCTCGATCTGGTGGGTGAAGATGAAGCTGGCGTTGCTCGTCTGGACGGTGAGCAGCCGGGCGCCGTCGCGAACCTGCGGCGGGAACACGTCGTCGTAGGCGACGTCGAAGCAGATCGCGTCGGCGACCGGGATCCCGGCGATCCGGAGCGGGGTGGTGCGGGTGCCGGCGCGCTGGTCGCGGGTGATGAGCGCGAGCTGGCCGAACTTGGGGTCCCAGATCTTGCGGAACGGGATGTACTCGCCGTACGGGACCGGGTGATGCTTCGTGTACCGGTCGCCCGGGCCGGTGACCGGGTCCCAGACGACGCCCTGGTTGAGGACGTGCTTCGGGTCGTCGTCGACGATGCCGCCGATCACCACCGGCACGCCCATCGCCGCCACCGCCTCCTGGATCCCGGCGTTGACCGAGCCGCTCCGGAACGGGTCGATCGCGGTGGAGTTCTCGGGCCAGAGCACGAAGTCGGGCCGCGGCCTCTCCCCCGCGGAGACCTCGCCGGCGAGGCGGACGGTGGCGTCGACGTGGTTCTGGGTGACCCCGAGGTAGTCGTAGAGGATGTCGTTGCCCGGGCCGGGGACATCGCCCTGGACGACGGCGACGGTCGCGGAGCCGTCCTCGTGCGCGTGGTACGGAAACACCGCGGGCGCAACCAGGACGGCGAGCACGCCGACCGCGCCGGCGGCGGGGAGCCGGACGCCGGAGCGTGGCCGGCCGACGATCGTCTCGGCGAGGTGCGCGAGCGCGAAGCCGCTGAGCGCCAGCAGGAAGGAGAGCCCGGTCATGCCGACGTACGCGACGGCGGGCGCGGCCGGCGTGTCGATCGCCGCGAACGCGAGCCGACCCCACGGCATCCCGCTGAACGGCCAGCCGCTGCGGACGGTCTCCATCGTCGTCCACGTGGCGGCGAGCCAGAGCGGCCACAGCGGGAGGCGGCGGATCAGGGGGACGGTGAGCCCGAGCAGCCCGTAGAACAGCGCCTCGACCGACGAGAGCGCCGCCCAGGCGTCGGCGCCGATGGAGTCCTTCATCCACCAGATGTGGGTGAAGTAGAAGACGACCCCGAAGAGCAGTCCGGCCAGGCCCGCACGTCGTACCGTCAGGTCGCGGGTCGCGAGGGCGTAGCAGGCGACGCCGAGCGGCAGCAGCCAGCCGATCGCGACCGGCTCGTAGGACGAGGTGAGCAGCACGCCGCCGAGGACTGCGAGGAAGAGGCGCTGCACCACGCGGTGAGCCTAGTCGGCGAGCGGGGATGCGGCTCTTTCAGGGCACGGAAGGGTCCGAGGCGCCTTCGGACCATCGCCGCGGCGACTGGCTGCCGACACGTCCGACGTTGTCTAGGGAGCACCCGGACCCTTCCGGCTCGCTCTCGAGGTGCGAACCGACCTCCGCGAACCGTTGTCGGGTGGAGCTGGTGCTACTCCCCCGGCCTACGGCCACTCGGACGTCGGTCCGCCGGCCACGACCTGCATGAGCGAACGTCTCCGTACTTTGGTGATACTTACCGGCGCTGTCAACCGTGCGCTGACCTGCGGGGATACACGTTCTCGCAGGTCAGCAGGCGCCGATGTGGCAGCGAATTCGTACGAAAAATCTCACGGCCTGCGGCGTGTCGGGATGCGACGCGCCGATGGAAGTGCCGGTCGGCGGATTGGTGGTGCGGCGCGGTGGGTGCGGCGAGTGGGCAGAAACCGCACCGTCCGGCGCCGAATCGTTGCGGTTTGGTCCCAAACCGCAGAATCTGAGACGGCCCGTGAGACAGCCGCCACCGACCCCTCAGCCCGAGACAGGCCGGTTCTCGTAGTACGTCGACAGCACGATCGTCGTCCGCGTCGACACGTTCGCCACCGACCGGATCCGCCCGAGCAGCCCCTCGAGCTCCTCCGGCGACGTCGTGCGCACCTTCAGCACGTACGACTCCTCCCCCGCCACCGACCAGCACGACTCGATCTCCGGCAGAACGACGAGCCGCTCGGGGCAGTCGTCGGGCTGCGAGGGGTCGATCGGGCGGATCGAGATGAAGGCGGTCAACGGGACGCCGATCTCCGCGTAGTTGACGGTCGCACCGTAGCCGAGGATGAGGCCGCGCTGCTCGAGACGCTTGACCCGCTGGTGCACTGCCGAGGTCGAGAGGCCTGTCGCCCGCCCGAGGTCGGTGTAGGACATGCGCCCGTCCTTGGCCAGGAGCTCCAGGATCTGACGGTCGGTTGCCTCGACCGCTGGATTGCTGCTCTGACTCACGTGGCGCAGCCTAATAGGCTGCGCGGTGATGAATGAGCGCCTTCTACTCCTCGATACGGCCAGCCTCTACTTTCGCGCGTACTTCGGCTCGCCGGAGATCCCCGCGCCCGACGGCACCAACGTGAACGCCGTCCGCGGGCTGCTCGACTACATCTCCCGGCTGACCGAGCAGTACCAGCCGTCTCATCTGGTCTGCTGCTGGGACGACGACTGGCGTCCGCAGTGGCGCGTCGACCTCATCCCGACCTACAAGGCGCATCGCGTGGTCGAGGAGGTCGCCGGCGCGCCGGACGTCGAGGAGGTCCCCGACCCGCTCGAGACGCAGGTCCCGATCATCCGCGAGGTGCTCGCGGCGTTCGGGATCGCGGTCGTGGGTGCGCCGGGCTACGAGGCCGACGACGTCATCGGGACGCTCGCGACGGGTGCGGGGATGCCGGTCGACGTGGTCACCGGTGACCGCGACCTGTTCCAGCTCGTCGACGACAAGGCCGCCGTCCGGATCCTGTACGTCGGGCGCGGCGTCGGCCGCCACGAGCGGGTCGACGAGGCGTGGGTCGTCGAGAAGTACGGCGTCCGCGCCGACCAGTACGCCGACTTCGCCACGCTCCGCGGCGACGCGTCCGACGGTCTGCCGGGCGTGAAGGGCGTGGGCGAGAAGACGGCGGCCACGCTGCTGCAGAAGTACGGCGACCTGGCCGGCATCCGCGCCGCCGCCGAGGACCCGGCCAGCGACCTGGGCCCGGGCCCCCGCACCAAGATCAAGGACGCGGCGCCCTACCTGGCGGTCGCGCCGACGGTCGTGGCGGTCGCCCGCGACATCGACCTGCCGCGCGACGGGCTCGCGCTGCCTCCGGCGCCGGTCGACGCCGAGGGCCTGAGCGCCCTCGTGGAGCGCTGGGGACTCGGCACACCGGTCGCCCGGCTCACCGGCGTGCTGGGCGCGCGGAAGATGTAACAGAGCGGGCGGATCGCGAAACACCGACTTAATTCCATTTGGTAGCAATCCGAAATCAGCCCTTCCTAGGTTCATCGCCACCGGGGCCCGGCGTCGTGCCCCCTGGCCCAGCGCCCGACTCCCGAGTCGACGGGTGCGATGACCGAGAGGGTTGTCCCACGTGTTCCTTTCCCGTTCCCGCCTCGCGAGCGGCACCGCGCTCGCCCTCGCCGCGGCGCTCAGCCTGAGCGCCTGCGGCGGCTCCAAGTCCGGAGAGGCGAGCGCCTCCGCGAGCTGCGTCGACACCTCCGGCGACACGATCAAGCTCGGGTTTCTCAACTCCACGTCCGGCGCGATGGCGATCAGTGAGCAGACCGTCCGCGACTCGCTCTCCCTCGCCACCGAGCAGATCAACGCCGCCGGCGGCATCCTCGGCAAGAAGATCGAGCCGGTCGTCGAGGACGGGGCCAGCGACCCGGCGGTGTTCGCGGAGAAGATCCAGAAGCTGCTGACCGGCGATTGCGTCGCGGCCGTCTTCGGCGGCTGGACGTCGGCCTCGCGCAAGGCCATGCTGCCGGTCGTCGAGTCCGACAACGGGCTCCTGTTCTACCCGGTGCAGTACGAGGGCCTCGAGGCGTCGAAGAACATCTACTACACCGGCGCCACGACCAACCAGCAGATCATCCCGGCGATGGACTTCCTCAAGTCCAAGGGCGTCAAGACGCTGTTCCTCGCCGGGTCGGACTACGTCTTCCCGCGCACGGCCAACAAGATCATCAAGCAGTACGCCGCCAAGCTCGGCATCAAGATCGTCGGCGAGGAGTACGTCCCGCTCGACGACGACGACTGGACCACGCAGGTCGCCAAGATCGTCGCCGCCAAGCCCGACTTCGTGTTCAACACGATCAACGGCTCCTCGAACGTCGGCTTCATCAAGGCTTACTACGAGCAGGGCCTGAGCCCGAAGACCACGCCGATCATCTCCGTGTCGATCGCGGAGGAGGAGGCGCCGGCGATGGGCAAGGACGTCACCGGCCAGTTCGCGGCCTGGAACTACTTCGAGTCCGTGAAAAGCCCCGCCAACGCGGCGTTCATCAAGGCGTTCCAGGACAAGTACGGCGCCGACCGGCCCACGTCGGACCCGATGGAGGCGGCCTACACCTCGCTGTACCTCTACAAGAACCTGGTCGAGAAGGCCGACTCGTTCGACGTCGACAAGATCAACGGCGTCGCCGACGGCGTCGCCTTCGACGCACCCGAGGGCAAGGTCACCATCGACGGCGAGAACCACCACATCGCCAAGACCGCGCTGATCGGCCGGATCAACAGCGACAACCAGTTCGACGTCGTCTGGTCGTCCGGCAAGCCGATCGAGCCCGACCCGTTCCTCAAGGGCTACGCGTGGTGGGACCCGAGCGCGAAGTGACCTGAGGGCCCACGCCCTCGTCCTCCGCTCGTCCCCGTCCCCGGGGTGCCGTGCCCGCCGGCGCGGCACTCCGGGCCACCCGTCAGGAGTTCCCCGTGGACGCGTTCACCACCCCGCTGCTCGCCGGTACGGCGACCGGCGCGCTGCTGCTCATCGCCGCGCTCGGCCTGGCCCTCACCTTCGGTCAGATGGGCGTCATCAACATGGCCCACGGCGAGTTCCTCATGGCCGGCGCCTACACGACCTACCTCACGCAGCAGGTCGTGACCGACACCGACCTGTCGATCCTGGTCGCCCTGCCTGCCGCCTTCCTCGTCGCCGGAGCCCTCGGCCTCGTGCTCGAGGTCGCGATCATCCAGTGGATGTACCGGCGCCCCCTCGACACGCTGCTCGTCACCGTCGGCGTGAGCCTGCTCCTCCAGCAGCTCGCCAAGGACGTCTTCGGTCCCCAGGGCGACCCGGTGCACACGCCCGGCTGGCTCGACGGCCACGTCGACGTCCTCGGCTATCACTGGCCCTACCGCCAGATGTTCACGATCCTGCTCGCCGTCGCGGCACTGGCGACCCTCGGCGCCCTGCTCAAGTACACGTCGTACGGCCGGCGGATCCGGGCCACGGTCCAGAACCGCGACCTCGCCGAGACGATGGGGGTCTCGACCCGCACCGTCGACCGGGTCACCTTCTTCGTCGGCTCGGGGCTCGCCGGGATCGGCGGCGTCGCCGTGTCGCTCATCTCGGGCACCAACCCCAACCGCGGGACGACGTACATCATCTCGGCGTTCCTCGTGGTCGTCGCCGGCGGGCTCGGCCAGCTCAAGGGCACCGTCATCGCCGCGTTCACCGTCGGTGTGGTGACCGCCTTCTTCACCGACTGGTTCAGCTCCAGCATGGCCCAGGTGCTGACCTTCGCCCTGGTCGTCGTCTTCCTCCAGCTCCGGCCGCAAGGCCTGTTCACCCTTCGCACCAGGGGGCTCGCATGAAGCAGCTGCAGAACTGGGGCCGTACCTGGGGTCCCCTGCTCGGCATCGCGGTCATCGCGATCGCGCTGCTCGTCGTGGCGCCCGCCGTACTCAGCCCGTTCCGTCTCAACAACCTCGGCAAGTACGTCTGCTGGGCGATCGCCGGCGTCGGCATCGGCCTGGCCTGGGGGCGCGGCGGCATGCTGGTCATGGGCCAGGGAGTCTTCTTCGGACTCGGCGGCTACGCGATGGCCATGCACCTCAAGCTCGAGGCCGCCATGGCGACCGGCGGCCCGGACGCCGTCCCCGACTTCATGGTCCTGTACGGCGACGGCACCATGCCGGGCTGGTGGGCACCCTTCCGCAGCGGGGCCTTCACGCTGGCCGCCATCGTCATGGTGCCGGCCGTCGTGGCGGCCGTCCTCGGCTGGGCGATCTTCAAGCGCCGCGTGAAGGGCGCCTACTTCGCGATCCTGACCCAGGCGCTCGCGGTCGCGTTCGCCACCCTGCTCGTCGCGACCATCAAGCAGACCGGCGGGTTCAACGGCCTCAACCAGTTCACCGTGTTCTTCGGCTACAACCTCTACGACCCGACCAACAAGCGGATGGTCTACACGATCGCCGCGACCGCGCTGGTGGTCTGCCTCGTCGTCGTCTGGCAGCTCTACCGCAGCCGCTTCGGCGAGCTCCTCGTCGCCACCCGCGACGCGGAGGAGCGCGTCCGCTTCCTCGGGCACGACCCGGCCAACGTCAAGCTGGTCGCCTTCGTCCTGGCCGCGGTGATGGTGAGTGTCGGCGGCGCCCTGTTCGCGCCGATCACGGGGATCATCTCCCCCTCGGACGTCGACGCGACGGCGTCCATCCTCCTCATCGCCGGCGTCGCACTCGGCGGCCGGGCTCTCCTGCTGGGCCCGGCCGTCGGCGCCTTGGCCGTGGGCTTCGGGCGCACCACGCTGTCGGAGACCTTCCCCGACCAGTGGACCTACTTCCTGGGGCTGCTCTTCATCGTGGTCGTCCTGTTCTTCCCGGCCGGGCTGGGGAGCGTCAGCTCGCAGGTCGTCGGCCGGCTGCGCACCCTCCTGCCCACGCCACGCCGTACGCCGATCGCGGCCGGCACCGACGCGCTGGAGGTGGCCCCGTGAACGACGACTACCTCGAGATCCGCGGCCTGAGCGTCGACTTCGACGGCTTCAAGGCGATCGACGACGTCGACCTGACCCTGCTCCAGGGCCGGCTGCACTTCCTGATCGGGCCGAACGGAGCGGGCAAGACCACGCTGGTCGACGCGGTGACCGGGCTGGTCCCCGCCACGGGCCTGGTCCGCTACCGCAACCAGGACCTGCTGCGCACCAAGCCGCACCGGATCGTCCGGGCCGGCATCGGGCGCACCTTCCAGACCGCGACCGTGTTCGAAGGGCTCTCCGTCCTGCAGAACCTCGACATCGCCGGTGGGGTCCACCGACGGGCGTGGCGGATGGGGCTCGCCCGGCGGGGCACGCCGTCGTACGTCGCCGAGGCGCTCGAGACGATCGGGCTCGCCGGGCTCCGGGACCGTCCGGCCGGGGTGCTGGCCCACGGGCAGAAGCAGTGGCTGGAGATCGGCATGCTCCTCGTGCAGGACGCCCGGGTGATGCTGCTCGACGAGCCGGTGGCCGGCATGAGCGCCGAGGAGCGCGAGCAGACCGGCGACCTGCTCCGGCGGATCGGCCGTGAGCGGACCATCGTCGTGATCGAGCACGACATGGACTTCGTCCGCAGCTACGCCGACGTCGTGACCGTGATGCACGCCGGCAAGGTCCTCGCCGAGGGGACCGTCGCCGCCATCCAGGCCGACCCGAGGGTCCAGCAGGTCTACCTCGGCCGTACCGCGGAGGAGGCGGACCATGCTTGAGCTGCGCGAGGTGACGGCCGGCTACGGCCGGACCCGGGTCCTGGAGAACGTCTCGCTCACGGTGCCCGAGGGCGGCGCCGTCGCGGTGATGGGCCACAACGGCGCCGGGAAGACCACCCTGCTGCGTGTCGCGGTCGGCCTGCTGCCGGTGATGCGGGGGCAGGTGCTGCTGGACGGCGAGGACGTGACGCGCCTGCGTCCGAGCAAGCGCGTCGCCCGCGGCCTGGGCTACGTGCCGCAGGGCCAGCTGTCGTTCCCGCAGATGACGACGCTGGAGAACCTCCAGCTGGTCACCCCCGACCGGTCCGCGATCGACGGGGTGCTCGACACCTTCCCGGCGTTGCGCGACCTGCTCCCGCGCCGAGCGGGCCTCCTGTCCGGCGGGCAGCGCCAGCAGCTGGCGATCGCCCGCACGCTGCTCACGAAGCCGCGACTGCTCATCCTCGACGAGCCGACCGAGGGCATCCAGCCCAATGTCGTGGCCGAGATCGAGTCCGTGATCACCGCGCTCACCGCGCGCGGCGACCTCTCGGTCCTCCTCGTCGAGCAGCACGTGGGCTTCGCGCTGCGCAGCACCGACTCCTACTTCGTGCTCGAGTCCGGGCGGGTGACCTCCAGCGGCGCGGGCGGACCGGGCGCGCTGGACGCGGTCCGGGCAGCGATGGCGGTCTGACATGCACCTGACTCCCGCCGACACCGAGAAGCTCCTGCTCAGCGTGGCCGGCATGATCGCCCGCGACCGGCTCGAGCGCGGCGTACGCCTCAACTACCCGGAGGCGGTGGCGCTGCTGTCCTGCTGGATCATCGAGGAGGCTCGCGCCGGTGCCACCGTCGTCGACCTGATGGAGCGCGGCCGCGAGGTGCTCGTCCGCGACCAGGTGCTCGCCGGCGTCGCCGAGATGATCGTCGACGTCCAGGTCGAGGCCACCTTCGACGACGGCCGCAAGCTCGTCACCCTCCACCACCCGATCGCCTGAGGAGCGCGCAGTGGGAATCCTGACCGACGGCCCCGGGGCGACCCGCCCCGGCGCCGGCACCGTGGTGCTCAACGGCGACCGCTCCCCCGAGGAGCGGCAGCTGCTCGTGGTCACCAACACCGGAGACCGCCCGATCCAGATCGGGTCGCACCTCCACCTTCCCGACGCGAACCTGGCCCTGTCCTTCGACCGGACGGCGGCCCACGGCTTCCGGCTCGACGTGCCGTCGGGCACCTCGCGCCGGTTCGAGCCCGGCGCGTCGCAGGAGGTCGCGATCGTCGCCCTCCGCGGAGCGCGGGTCGTTCCCGGGCTGCGGATCCGCCCGGACGGAGGCGAGCTGGATGGTTGAGATCAGCCGGGCGGCGTACGCCGCCCTCTACGGCCCCACGGTCGGCGACCAGGTCCGGCTCGGCGACACCGACCTGTGGATCGAGGTGGAGCAGGACTGGGTGATCGGCGGCGAGGAGGCCGTCTTCGGTGGCGGCAAGTCGATCCGCGAGTCGATGGCGCAGTCCACCCGTACGTCGACCGAAGGCGCTCTCGACACGGTCATCACCAACGCCGTGGTCCTGGACCACTGGGGCATCGTCCGCGCGGACGTCGGGATCCGGGCCGGCCGGATCGTCGCGCTCGGCCGCTCCGGCAATCCCGACATCGCGGACGGCGTCCACCCGGACCTCGTCATCGGACCGGGGACGGACGTGATCGCCGGCGAGGGGAAGATCCTCACCGCCGGCGCGATCGACGTACACGTGCACCTGCTGTCGCGCTCCCAGCTGGTCGAGGCGCTCGCGACCGGCATCACGACGATCGCCGGCGGCGGCACCGGGCCCTCGGAGGGCTCGAAGGCGACCACGGTGACCCCGGGCGCCTGGCATCTCGCGACGGTCCACCGGGCGCTGGACTCCGTGCCGCTCAACGTGCTGCTCTTCGGCAAGGGCAACACGGTGAGCGCGGGCGGCCTCGCCGAGCAGGCGATCGCCGGCGCTGCGGGCTACAAGGTGCACGAGGACTGGGGCTCGACGCCTGCGGCGATCGACGCCTCGCTCCGTGCGGCCGACGAGTTCGGGCTGCAGGTGGCCCTGCACTCCGACAGCCTCAACGAGGCGGGCTACGTCGAGTCGACCATCGGCGCGATCGCCGGCCGGAGCATCCATGCCTTCCACGCCGAGGGTGCCGGCGGCGGGCACGCGCCCGACATCCTCACCGTCGCGTCACTGCCGCACGTCATCCCCGGCTCCACCAACCCGACGCTGCCGCACACCGTCAACACGGTCGCCGAGCACCTGGACATGCTGATGGTGTGCCACCACCTCAACCCGCAGGTGCCCGAGGACCTGGCCTTCGCCGAGTCCCGCATCCGGGCCACGACGATCGCCGCCGAGGACCTCCTGCACGACCTCGGCGCGCTGTCGATCACCTCCTCCGACGCACAGGCCATGGGCCGGATCGGCGAGGTGATCTGCCGGACCTGGCAGGTGGCGCACGTGATGAAGGCACGGTACGGCGCGCACGGCGATCTCGCCGTGGGGCCGGCCGACAACGCCCGCGCCCGGCGCTACGTCGCCAAGTACACGATCAACCCGGCCGTCGCGCACGGGATCGACCACGAGGTCGGCTCCGTCGAGCCGGGCAAGCTCGCCGACCTGGTGCTGTGGGACCCGCGCTTCTTCGGGATCCGTCCGCAGGTGGTGATGAAGTCCGGAGCGCTCGTGTGGGGAGCGCTCGGTGACCCCAACGCCTCGATCCCGACACCCCAGCCGGTGCTGATGAGACCGACCCTGTTCGACGACGGCAGCGCACACGCCGTCAGCTTCGTGTCGCCGGCAGCCCTGGCGGACGGGCTGGCGGACCGGCTCGGCCTGCGTCGCCGGCTGGTCGCCGTCCGTCCGACCCGGGCCGTCACCAAGGCCGACATGGTCAACAACTCCGCACTGCCACGTATCGACATCGACCCGGAGACCTTCCAGATCGACGTCGACGGCGAGCGGGTCGTCCCGGCGCCGGCGACGGAGCTGCCCTTGGCCCGCCTCTACTCGATGTTCTGACCGGACCCGCCATGAGCCACCCCGAGCTGATCCTGCTCCTGCTGGCGGACGCCCGCCTGCCCGTCGGCGGGCACACGCAGTCCGGGACTCTGGAGGGAGCCCTCGCCCACGGCCTGGTCGCCGCGGACGTCCCCGGCTACCTGCGCACCCGGCTCCTGAGCACCACGCGGGTCGAGGCGGGCACCGCGGTCGTCGCCCGTGCCACCGTGGAGCGCGGCCGCGCCCTCGAGCCGGTGGAGCGGGCGTGGGCGGCGCGAACCGTCTCCCCCGCCCTGCGGGAGGCATCGCGGGCACAGGGTCACGCGCTCCTGCGGCTGGTCCGTCGTACCTGGCCCGACCTGGCCCGCCCCCTCGACGACCTTCCCCGGCCGAGCCGGAGCACCGTCCTCGGGGCCGTCTCCGCCGGGCTCGGGCTGGGCGCCGCGTCGCTCGCCCGGCTGGTCGCGTACGACGACGTCCAGACCGTCTGCGCGGCAGCACTCAAACTGCTCCCCCTCGATCCCGTCGCCGTGACCGGCTGGACCGCCGAGGCGCTGCCGGGCGTCGCGGACGTGGTGGACGCCGTGTCGTCGGCCGAGCTGCCGACCGACATCCCGGCCTGCTCGGCCCCCCAGATCGAGGCGTGGGCACAGGCCCACGCCGCCAGCACCAGGAGGTTGTTCCGTGCCTGACCACACCCATCCCCACCCGGTCCCGGCTCCCGCCGCGCGCCCGCTGCGTCTCGGCGTCTGCGGACCGGTCGGCACCGGGAAGAGCTCGCTGATCGCGCTGCTGTGCCGAGAGCTGTCCGGCCGCCTCGAGCTCGCCGTCGTCACCAACGACATCTACACCGACGAGGACGCGCGGTTCCTGCGCTCGGCCGGCGTCCTGGCCCCGGAGCGGATCCGGGCGGTCGAGACCGGAGCCTGCCCCCACACGGCGATCCGCGACGACATCAGCGCCAACCTCACGACCGTCGAGGAGCTCGAGGCGGCGTACCCGGGTCTCGACCTGGTGCTGCTCGAGTCCGGCGGCGACAACCTGACCGCGACCTTCTCGCCGGCTCTCGTCGACGCCCAGATCTTCGTCCTCGACGTCGCCGGTGGGGGTGACGTCGCCCGCAAGGGCGGTCCCGGCATCGAACGCGCCGACCTGCTGGTCGTGAACAAGACCGACCTGGCGCCGTACGTCGGCGTCGACGTGTCCCAGATGCTCGCCGACGCCCGCACGGCGCGAGGCGACCGACCCGTCATCGGCCTGTCCCGCACCGACCGGGCGAGCGTCGATGCGCTGGTCGCGTGGGTCGACGACGTCCGAAGCAGTCAGGCGGCGGGAGCCCTGATCCCCGTCGACCGGGCCCGATGGCGCGCCACGTGCATGCTCACGAGCACTGAGCGCACCGCGCGAACCCGGGTCCGGGTCTCCCCCGCGGAGGCGGGCCGGTGCCGGGTGCGCAGCACGGTCACCCTCTCCGGCCCGACCGCATCCTCGCTGCGGCCGGTGCTGGTCGGGCACGACCGCGCGACAGCGCGGATCTCACTGGTGCCCGAAGGCGCGCTGCTCCTGGCCGGGGACCGCGTCGAGGTCGACGTCACGGTCGACTCCGGCGCACGCCTCGACCTGGTCGAGCCGGGCGGCACCGTCGCCTTCGACATGCGGGGCGACCGAGCCCACTGGGACGTGCGGATCACGCTTGGGCGCGGTGCGGTGCTCACCTGGGCCGGTGAGCCGTTCATCGTGTCGGCCGGAGCAGCCGTCGAGCGGACCACGCGGGTCCGGCTTCAGGACCAGGCCGTCCTCGCCCTGCGGGAGTCGCTCGTGCTCGGCCGGCACGGCGAGGGGCCCGGCCGGGTGCATCAGCGCACGGAGGTGCTCTCCGGCGACGGGCCCGTCCTGGTGGAGGACCTGGCGGTCGACGCGCTGACGGCACCGGCGCTCCTGGGCGGGCACCGGGTCATGTCCTCCGTCCTCCTGGTCGGAGCGACGCCTCCCGCGGACGCCCGCGAGCACCGGTTCGACCTGGAGGGCGGCGCCACGCTGTGGCGTCGGTTGGGCGTGCACGCCCACGAGGCCGACCTCGGCACGGCGTGGCAGGCCGCCCGCCGCGGCGCGGGCGGTGGCGCCTAGTGCACGCGCGCGATCTGCTGCTCGACGCGGAAGCCGAGACCATCCGCCGCGGCGAGGTAGACGTCCTGGTCGAGCAGGTTGCCGTCGAGCCGCATCAGGCCCCGGGGACTCGAGTGGAAGTGTCCGTCGGGCATTGTCGTGGCCGCGTCCACGCTGACCGAGCCGCAGACCTCGCCGATCCGGGCGAGGAAGGTGATCGCCTCGTAGCAGGACTCTCCGACCGCGTTGAGCGCCGGAGCCCAGCGGCCCCAGCGGGCGTAGTAGTCCTGCGCGAGTGCGGAGCTCTCGACGGTGTCCATGCCGTCGAAGTACGCCGCGGCGGCGTACAGGCCCTCGTTGGCGGCCGGACCTCCGGCGAGCAGGGTGTTCTCCTCGACCGCCGGACTCAGCCGCGGGAGCGCCGCGGCCAGGCCGCTGCGGGCGAACTGCCGGTTGAAGTGGACGGCGTCCTGCCCCATCAGCAGCATGATCACGCCGTCGACGGGCTGCTCCTCGAGATCACTGATCACCGCCGCGAAGTCGGTCGTGCCGAGCGGCACGTACGCCTCGCTCACCACCTCCGACGCGGTGCCCGCGAGGGCCAGCCGGGCCGTGGCGCCGGTGACGCGTGGGAAGACGTAGTCGTTGCCGAGGATCGCCCAGCGGCCGACGCCGAGCTGCTCCCTCATCCAGCGCGCTGCGGGCAGCAGCTGGTTGATCGGACGCTCACCGATCATGAACACGCCCGGAGTGGGGTCGCCGCCCTCGTGCATGGCGCCGAACGCATAGACGACGCGGCCGCCGACGCGGCGGGTGATCGCCTGCCGGACCGCCGAGGTGTGCCAGCCGGCGACGGCCTGCACCTGTCCGGCGTCGACGAGCCGGCCGACCTCGTCCGCCACCACTTCGGGCGCGCGGCCGCCGTCCACCACCACCAGCTCGACCTCGCGGCCGGCGATGCCCGCGCCGGCGTTGAGCTGCTCCACGGCGAGCTCACCGCACGCCAGGCAGGAGGGTCCGTAGATGCCGGTGGGGCCCTGCAGCGGAACGACGAAGGCGACGGACAGCAGCTCGGGTGGGAGCAGGCGGGGCACGGGACCTCCGTGCGGGCGTCGGCTGCTGCTGCCGGCGACGGTGCGGGCAACGGAACAACCGGTGGCTGGCGTGGTCGCGCCTAGACTAGGGCCGGCGGAGCGGGATCCCGCCGTCGTTCACGTGATTGTCACAAACCCGGCCGAGGAGGTCGCCGTGACGCACAGCAGCCTGGCCGTGCAGGTGCGCCGGGTCGAGGCCGACCTGCGCCAGGTGCTCCAGCCGATCCTCGACGAGCAGGGCCTCACGATGGACCACTGGCGGATCATCGCGGTGATCGGCGCCGAGCCCGGGCTCGGCATGAGCGAGATCGCGACCGCCGCGGTCGTCGCGGCGGCGAGCCTGACCCGCCACGTCGATCGGCTGGTCGCGCAAGGCATCGTGGTGCGCCGCATCGATCCCGACGACCGTCGCCGGGCCGTCGCCGCGCTCTCACCGCGCGGCGAGCAGTACGCCGCTCGCCTGCGCGCGGCCGAGCGCACCGTGACGCCGATCGGCCTCAGCTGAGCCGGAGCATCATCCGGTCATCCCGTCATCCGGTCGCCACGATGCCGCGCCGGAGCAGCTTGACCAGCTGGCGGGCGGTGTCGCGCACCGGGGTCCCGGCGGCCGCGTCGGCGATCTGGCCGGCGAAGTCGATGAGCTGCTTCATCTGCCGCACGAAGTCGCCCGCGGTCTGGTCGTTGCGGCCGATGACCTCGTCGAGCTCCTGTCCCTCCGCCCAGCGGTAGGCAGTCCACGCGAAGCCGCCGTCGGGCTTGCGCAGGAAGTCGAGCCGGTGCTCGCGCTCGAGCCGCTCGAGGTCGGCCCACAGCCGGGTCATCGCGTCGATGGTCACCTGGATCGCGCCACCGGGGACGCTCGGCGGGCCGTCCTCGGGGCGCCGGGCCTCGTAGACGAGCGCCGACAGCACCGCGCCCAGCTGGGGCGGCGTCAGGTCGTCCCACAGGCCGAGGCGCAGCGACTCGGCGGCGACCAGGTCGAGCTCGGAGTAGATCCGCATCAGGCCGCGGCCGCGCTCGGTGACGTCGTCCTCGACGAGGTAGTCGAGCGCCTCCAGGACCTCGCAGACACGGTCGAAGGTCCGGGCGACGGTGTTGGTCCGGCGCTCGATCCGCTGTGCGAGGAGGTCGGCGTCCTTCTGCAGCTTGGCGTGCCGCTCAGCCCACCGGGCGTGGTCCTCGCGCTCGGCGCAGCCGTGGCAGGGGTGCTCGCGGATCTGGGCGCGCAGCGCCTGGATCTGCTGGGCGATGCCTTCGTCGACCGGTCCGCGCTCGGCCTTGGGCCGGGTCACCGACAGCGGCAGCGACCGGACCGCCTCACGGACCTGCTGGGCGATGTCCTTGCGCTGGTGCGGGTTGCGCGCGTCGACCTTCTTCGGCAGCCGCAGCTTCGCGACCGGCTCGACCGGCGTCGGGAAGTCCATCATCGCGAGCCGGCGTCCCTGCCGCTCGGCGGTGATCACCAGCGGCCGGTGGCCGTGCTCGGACAGACCGGGGTCGAGGACGACGGCCGGTCCCGCGAACTTGCCGACCGGGACGACGATCACGTCGCCCGGCGCCAGCCGCTCCAGCGAGGCCGCGGCCTCGTCGCGGCGGTCCTGGCGGCGCGACTTGCTCGACTCCTTCTCCAGCTCGGAGACCCGGCGCCGCAGCGCGGCGTACTCCATGAAGTCGCCGAGGTGGCACCGGGCCGCCTCCGCATAGCCCCTGAGCGCGTCCTCCGCCTTGCGCAGCTGGCGCGCGAGCCCGACGACCGCCCGGTCGGCCTGGAACTGCGCGAACGACTGCTCCAGCAGCTCGCGGGCCTGGTGGCGACCGTAGGAGTGCACCAGGTTGACGGCCATGTTGTACGACGGCCGGAACGACGAGCGCAGCGGATAGGTCCGGGTCGAGGCGAGGCCGGCGAGCTCGCGCGGGTTCATCCCCGGCTGCCAGAGCACGACCGCGTGGCCCTCGATGTCGAGGCCACGGCGGCCGGCGCGGCCCGTCAGCTGGGTGTACTCCCCCGGCGTGATGTCGGCGTGCGTCTCGCCGTTCCACTTCGACAGCTTCTCCAGGACGACGGTCCGCGCGGGCATGTTGATGCCGAGCGCGAGCGTCTCGGTGGCGAAGACGATCTTGATCAGGCCGCGGAGATAGAGCTCCTCGACGCACTCCTTGAACGCCGGCAGCATGCCGGCGTGGTGCGCCGCGACGCCACGCGAGGCGGCGTCGAGGAAGTCGTGGTAGCCGAGCACGTGCAGGTCGGCCGACGGCAGCCCGCCGAGCGTCTGTTCGACGTACGCGATCACCTCGTCGCGCTCCTCCGGCGTGGTGAGCCGCAGGTTGGCGTCGAGACACTGCTGGACGGCCGCGTCGCAGCCGGCGCGGCTGAAGATGAAGTCGATGGCGGGCAGCAGGTTGTCGCGCTCCAGGCGGTCGACGACGTCGAGCCGGCCGGGGATCCAGATCCTCCGGCCGCTTCCGACGTTCCGGCTGCCCGGTCCGCCCTGGCGTCCGCGCGCACCCTTCGGCGTCCGGCGGTCCTTGAGGCGGGACGACGCCCAGTCGTCGCGCGCGAGCTTCATCAGCTCGTCGTTGACGGGCGCGCCCTCGCGGACGAAGCCGGCCGCAGCGTCGACGTCCGACGACGCGAACAGGTCGAGCAGGCGGCGTCCGGCCATGACGTGCTGGAACAGCGGGACCGGGCGACGCTCCGCCACGATCGTGCGGGTCGCGCCGCGAACGGTCTCGAGCCACTCGCCGAACTCCTCGGCGTTGGACACCGTCGCCGACAAGGAGATCACCGACACCGACTCGGGCAGGTGGATGATGACCTCCTCCCAGACCGCGCCGCGGGAGCGGTCGGCGAGGTAGTGGACCTCGTCCATCACCACGAACCCGAGCCCGACCAGCGTCCGGGAGCGCGCGTAGAGCATGTTGCGCAGCACCTCGGTGGTCATCACGACCACCGGCGCCTCGCCGTTGATGGTGGTGTCGCCGGTGAGGAGCCCGACCCGGTCGGCGCCGTACCGCTCGACGAGGTCGTGGTACTTCTGGTTCGACAGTGCCTTGATCGGCGTGGTGTAGAAGCACTTGCGCTCGGTCTCGAGCGCGAGATGGACGGCGAACTCGCCGACCACCGTCTTGCCGGCGCCGGTCGGGGCCGCGACGAGCACGCCGTCGCCGTCCTCGACCGCCTTGCAGCCCTCGACCTGGAACTCGTCGAGCTCGAACGAGAAGCCCGCCGCGAAGTCGCGGAAGACCGGGTGCTCGCGGCCCTTGCGGTACGACGCGTAGCGCTCGGCGGGGCTCAGCGTGTCGTCGTCGTGGCTGCTCATGCGATCACCCGTGCCGCGCTGGGCACGCACTCGACGGTCAGGGGAAGCGGGCCGAAGCGCTCGCCGTCGGCGTACCCGACGATGCCGGCGCTCGCCACCGTGACGCGCTTGACCCGGTGACGCTCGTACTGCGGATGACTCACGTGGCTCCCGTCGAAGAGCTTGGGGTAGGTCCGGACCAGCTCCATCCTGCCCAGGGGCTTGATGAGGACCACGTCGAGGAGGCCGTCGTCGAGCTCGGCGCCGTGGGTGATCCGCAGACCACCGCCGAAGGAGGGGCCGTTCCCGACGGCGACCAGCATGGCGTCGAGACGCCGTTCGACGCCATCGAGTTCCAGGACGTAGCGCCGCGGCTCGAACACCCGCAGCTCGGCGAGGGTGGCCAGGTTGTAGCGCATCTGGCCCTTCGGCCAGCGCATCCGGTTGGCCCGCTCGTTGACGACGGCGTCGAAGCCGGCGGCGAGGACGCCGCCGAAGTAGCGGTCGCCGATCCGGGCCAGGTCGATGGTGCGGGGGCTGCCGTGGACGATCCGGGCGGCGGCGGCCACACCGTCGCGCAGCGGGAGGTCGAAGTAGCGGGCGAAGTCGTTGCCGGTGCCGGCGGGCAGGATGCCGACCGGGACCTCCGTGCCGGCCGCCGCCTGCAGGCCGAGGTTGACCATCCCGTCACCGCCGCACAGGACGAGCGCGTCGGGCTCCTCGGCCACGGCGACCCGGGCCAGGTCGAGCGCCTCGTCGGCATCGCGACCGGTGAGGGACGTCGTCCGCCAGCCCGCGCCGTGGAAGCGCGGCAGCGCCTCGTCGCGCATCCGCGCACCCCGCCCCTTGCCCGAGGAGGGGTTGGTCAGGACGATCGCGCGGGGCACGGGTGAAGGCTAGCGCTGGTGCGGTGGCTCACAGGTCAAGCGGGCTGGCCTCGTCGGGCGACAGGCCGGCGTTGATCTTCTTGCGGTCGCGGCGCCGGTCGTTGAACCGGGCGATGGCCTCGGAGACGAAGAACAGCAGGCACATCGGGGCGGCCATGAAGGTCATCGTGAACGGGTCGGTCGACGGCGTGGCGGCCGCGGCGAAGATGAACGTCCCGACGACGATCCACGGCCGCGCCGCGCCGAGCGCCTTGCCCTTCACGACGCCCGCCATGTTGAGCAGCACCACGAAGACCGGGATCTCGAAGGCGATGCCGAACACCAGCAGCGTGCGGGTGAAGAAGCTCAGGTACTCGTTGAACTCCACCAGGTTGGTGAGGTCGGCGTGGGTGAAGCCGATCAGGATCTCGAGACCCTTGGGCAGTGTCACATAGCCGAGCACGATGCCGAACAGGAAGAGCGGACCGGCGATGATGGCGAAGATCAGCGTCCAGCGCTTCTCGTTGGAGTGCAGGCCCGGGAGGATGAACGCCCAGATCTGGTAGAGCCAGATCGGGCTGGTCCCGACGACGGCGGCGATGCCGCACAGCTTCAGGTACAGCATGAAGCTGCCGCCGACGCCGCTGGTCGTCGCCATCGTCCGCTGCGCCCCGAGCGACTCCCGAGCCTGCTGGTAGGGGTCGTTGATGAACGCGAAGATCGGGTCGAAGAAGAAGAGCGCGACGATGAACCCGACGAGCAGCACGAGCGCGGACTTGAGGATCCGCGCGCGCAGCTCTCGGAGGTGGTCGGACAGGGCCATCCGCCCGTCGTTGCCGACGGGGTGGACCGGTTTTCCGACGAAGAGCCTGAGGAGACCGGAGACGGCCAACGTCAGGCGTTGTTCTCGCGACGCTCGTCGACGATCTCGCCCTCGGCGATGTCGTCGGCGGCGCTCAGCTCACCCGGCTCGGTGGGCTTGGCAGCCTTCTTCTCGTCGTCCTTGTCGTCGTCCCGCAGGCCCTTGGTCTCCGCCTTGAAGATGCGCAGCGCCTGGCCGGTGCCGCGGGCGAGGTCGGGCAGCTTGGCCGCGCCGAAGACCAGGACGACGATCGCCAGGATGACGAGCCACTCGGCGCCCTGGGGCATTCCGATCAGGGGAAACATCGGTGATGACCAACTCTCGATCGTGGGGTGGTGCGGTCAGGCTCCATGCTACGCCCAACTCACTGATAGAGCCTGAGCGTCTCCTGTGCACGCGCAGTCAAAGCCTCGGTGAACTCTCCCGGTTGGAGGACCTCCGCGTACGGCGCCAGGCGCAGCAGCAGCCGCACCAGCCAGCGCCGGTCGACGACGACCAGGTCGACCTCGGCGGAGCCGTCGTCGGCGGGGCGGACGTCGCGCATCGGGTAGTAGTCGGTCGCCCACCGCGCCTGCGGCGCCAGCCGGAGCGTGACCAGCGTAGAGTCGGGGCCGGTGTCGTCGCCGAACAGGCCGTCGTCGAGGTCGCGCGGCGGCCGGACCGGCGCCGTCGTACGGCTGGGGAGGATCTCGGCCTTGGTGATCCGGTCGAGCCGGAACAGCCGGTCGGCGCCCGCTCGGTGGCACCAGGCGTCGAGGTAGCTGAAGATGCCGTGGTTGACGATGCCGTGGGGGTCGACGACCCGCTCGGACTCCTCGTCGCGGGACGGGACGAAGTAGGACAGCCGGATCTGGTGGGAGCCCGCCAGTGCCTCCTCGACCAACGCCCGGAGCTGGGCGACCACGACCTGCTCGGCGTCGCGCGGCGACGGCGCCACCTCGACGTGCGGCGCTCCCCCGATCGCGGCCGCCGCCTCGAGCTTGGCGAGGACCCGGTCGACGAGCTCGGGCGACGCGCCGGCGGCGCGGGTGTCGCGCAGCATCCGGAGCGCGACGATCACGGCGGAGGCCTCGGTGGCGGTGAGGCGGAGCGGACGCGCGAGGTAGTCGGCGTTCTCGATCCGGATCACGCCCTCGCTGACCGGGCTCCCCTCCTCACTGACGATCGCGTCGAGGTCGACGTCGATCAGGTCGTCGGGAAGGCCGCCGGGCAGGCCGCACATGAACAGCACGCGCAGGTCCTGGACCACCTGGTTCGGCGTCGTGCCGAGCAGCGTCGCGGCCTCCTCGAGGCGGACGCCGTCGCGGTGGTGGAGGAACGGGACGAGGGTGAGCAGCCGCGCCACCTGTCCCAGGGCGCCGACGGGGGCTGCCGTCGGGGTGCGGCTCATCCGGCCACCTGCATCAGCCGCTCGACCACCTGGTCGCGGATGGCCGTCGGCTCGAGGAGAACGACGTCGGGCCCGTGGCTCAGCACCTCGTCGGCCAGACCCTGCGTGGCCCGCAGCACCTCCACCCGGTCCCAGCCGGAGAGGTCGTCGGGACCCTCGACGCCGGTCGTGATCCGCGAGGCGGTCCGGCGGAACCCGTGGCCCGCGCCCGCACGGACCAGCAGCACCGCGGTCGCCGTCGGCGTGGGCGGAGCCATCCGCCGCGCGATCTGGCGCACGTCGGTGTCGGGCGGCACGTCGTACGCGCCGGGGTGGCCGACCAGGCGGACCTCGCCGAGGAAGCGCGAGAGCCGGAAGACCCGCTCGGCGCCGCGATCGGCGTCGTAGCCGACGAGATACCAGCGCCCGGCGTACCGGACGACGCCCCAGGGCTGCACGTGCCGACGCATCGGCTCCGCCTCGGGACGCTGATAGTCGAACTCGATCGCCTGCCGCTCGCACACCGCGATCCAGCACCGCTCGAACGCCGGCTCCTCCGCCGTCAGCAGCGGCCGCGCGATCTCGAGCGCGTCGAGATCGACGTCGATGCCCGCAGCACTCAGCTTGCGGACCGCATCGGTCGTCGCCTGCGCCATCGTGGCGTGCTGCCACACCCGCGACGCGATGCCGACCACCTGCGCCTCCTCCGGCGTCAGCTCGACCTCCGGCAGCGCGAACGCCTCCGGCGGGATCCGGTAGCCGACCTCGTCGTCGAACAGCGGGTCGATCTGGGCGACCTCCACCGGCACGCCGAGGCTGCGCAGCTCATCCTTGTCGCGCTCGAACATCTTCTCGAAGGCGTCCGGGCGGGAGTCAGGGTAGAGCAGCTCCCGGATGCGCTCCTTCGCGATGGGACGGCGCTGCACCAGGAGCATGATGAGCAGGTTGAGCAGGCGCTCGCTCTTGGGGGCGGGCATACGTCCGATTCTGCCTGAGAGGGCGTGGTGGGGGGTACGGGATTTCGGGGCGCCGGGCGGGCCGACACCGATCGTCAGGTTGCGGTTTGGGACCAAACCGCAACGTTTTGGGGCCGGATTACTGCGGTTTGGTCCCAAACCGCAACATTCTGACCCTCTGACGCGGGTTGAGGTCAGCCTGCGGCGAGGACGTCGACGACGAAGTAGAGCGTCGAGTTCGCCGGAATGTCCTTGCCCTGCGCCTGGTCGCCGTAGCCGAGCTTCGGCGGGATCTTGATGAGCACCCGGCTGCCGACCTTGACGCCCTCGAGCGCCTTCGACCAGCCCTTGACGACGGTGCCGAAGTCCTCGCTGATCACGGCCGACAGCGGCGTGCCGCGGCTGTAGCTTTCGTCGAACGGCTTCTTGGCGTCGTAGAGCTGGCCGAGGTAGTTGGCCGCGATGACGTCCCCGGCCTCGACCGGCGCGCCGGTGCCCTGCAGGAGGGTGGCGACCTCGAGCTTGCCCTTCGGGTCGGGCTTGGCGACGCCGGAGAAGTCGAGCGCGGTGGGGGCGCCCTTCTTCTCGACGACCTTCGGGGCCCACGCCGGGGAGACGTTGGTCGGCTTGCCGTCGGGGGCGGCCGGGACGACGGACACCAGGTCGGCGACGATCACGAGGCCGTCCTCGTTGCCGATGTCGTGCTGCGACATGTAGCTGGAGACACTGGCGTCGCCGAGGTACTGCCCGATGACGTCCTTGCTGTCGACGGTCACCGCGAGGCGGGTGCCGAGCTTCATGCCCGCCTTGATCTCGTCGGTGATCGGCAGCGTCAGGAGGTCGGTGACCTGCTGCGGCTGGGCCTTCGCGCCGACCTCGGTGACGAAGCCGCCGGCGTCGGGACCGTAGGAGTCGATGACCGTCTTCTTCGTCCAGCCGTCTCCGACGACGAAGTTGACGATCACCCGGTCGCCCTTGGCGACGGCCGCGCCGTCACCCTCGTGGATGACCTTCTCCTGCTGCTTGCCGGAGGCCATCTGGCCCTTCCAGTCGAGCTTGGGCGCCTCGCCCGCCGCACCGGAGACGCTGACCGCGTCGAACCCCTTGAGCTGGGCGTTGTCGTCGCTGCTGCCGCAGGCGGCCAGAGCAAGGGTCGCCGGGAGCAGGGCGGACAGTACGAGGGTCGACGGACGTCGCAGGCGCATCAGCACGCGCAAACCCTACCGAGTGTCCCTGAGATCCCTCTCAGGGACACTCAGATCGCTGTCACATCCCGTCGATCAGCCGCTGGACGCGCTCGTCGTACGCCCGGAACGGGTCCTTGCACAGCACCGTTCGCTGGGCCTGGTCGTTGAGCTTGAGGTGCACCCAGTCGACGGTGAAGTCGCGACGACGCTCCTGCGCGCGGCGGATGAACTCTCCACGGAGGCGCGCGCGGGTGTTCTGCGGCGGAACCGACTTGGCCTCGAAGATCTTGAGATCACTGGACACCCGTGCGACGGCGCCACGCTTCTCGAGCAGGTAGTAGAGGCCGCGGCCGCGGTGGATGTCGTGGTAGGCGAGGTCCAGCTGGGCGACCCGCGGGTGGCTGAGCGGCAGACCGTGCTTGGCACGGTAGCGGTCGATCAGCTTCCACTTGATGACCCAGTCGATCTCACGGTCGACCAGGCTCAGGTCGTCCGACTCGACCGCCTTCAGCCCGCGCTCCCACAGGTCGAGGGAGCGCTCGATGACCGGGGTGCTGATGCCGCGACGGTCGACGAAGTCGCGCGCCTTGGCGAGGTACTCCCCCTGGATGTCGAGAGCACTGGCCTCGCGGCCGTTGGCGAGCCGGACCTTGCGGCGGCCCGAGGTGTCGTGTGCGATCTCGCGGATGGCCCGGATCGGGTTCTCCATGGTGAGATCGCGCATCACCACGCCCTCCTCGATCATCCGCAGCACGAGGTCGCAGGACGCCACCTTGAGCATCGTCGTCGTCTCGCTCATGTTGGAGTCGCCGACGATGACGTGGAGCCGGCGGTACTTCTCGGCGTCCGCGTGGGGCTCGTCGCGGGTGTTGATGATCGGCCGGCTGCGCGTGGTGGCGCTGGAGACGCCCTCCCAGATGTGCTCGGCGCGCTGGCTGACCGAGAACGTCGTACCGCGTGGCGTCTGGGTGACCTTGCCGGCTCCGACGATGATCTGCCGGGTCACCAGGAACGGGATGAGGACGTCGGCGAGTCTGGAGAACTCGCCGGCACGGGAGACGAGGTAGTTCTCGTGGCAGCCATAGGAGTTGCCCGCCGAGTCGGTGTTGTTCTTGAACAGGTAGATCTCGCCCGCGATGCCCTCGTCGTGCAGCCGCTGCTCGGCGTCCAGCAACAGCCCCTCGAGGACGCGCTCCCCCGCCTTGTCGTGGGTGACGAGCTCGGTGACGTCATCGCACTCGGGCGTGGCGTACTCGGGGTGGCTGCCGACGTCCAGATAGAGGCGGGCGCCGTTGCGCAGGAAGACGTTGCTGGAGCGACCCCAGCTCACGACCTTGCGGAACAGATAGCGCGCGACCTCGTCCGGGCTGAGCCGGCGTTGGCCGCGGAACGTGCAGGTGACGCCGTACTCGTTCTCGATCCCGAAGATCCGACGGTCCATGAATGAACACTACTGCTGGGACGGTCGCCCCGCCTGGCTTGCGGGTGGTCTCTTGCGGTTTGGTCCCAAACCGCATCATTTCCGCCCTGGATCATGCGGTTCGCGCCCATTCGACTGGTGTCGTCGACCGATACCAACGGTTCATGACCCGCGCGCGCCCCGTCTCGGAGTAGAACGAGTCGTCGATCAGTGCTCGCCAGCGCCTCAGCCTGCGATCTTGATGCGCTCGGTCGAGGAGACGGTCGAGCTCGTGCATGATGACCGCCGGGTGGTTGAGCAGCTCGTCGAGCGTGAACCCCCGTCGGATGTACGGCGTCGCGGCCAGCCGTCGCTCTCGCCGCAGGTCATTGCGTTGGGCATTGCCGGTTCGATGGAGGGCGCCGTCGTACTCATGGAGGAAGTTGGTGCCCACCACCTGCAGGTCGGCGCGACAGACGAACCGACCATCCGGGTCATGGATCTCCACCTGCGACTTGGTCGGGATCCGCATCGCGTCGTGGAACCACCGGAGGAGCGTCTCGCCGGCTGACTCGGCGCCGGCGTCGCGCGCGTCCCACACGCGCTGGAGCCGCCGGCACCCCGGTCTCTTCGAGGAGAGGACCGCGGTCATCGCATCCACGGCGACGTGGCCGAGCCGGACAGCGGAGTCGAGCATGATCGCGAGGTCGACATCGCCGAGGTCACGAGCCGCCCGCAGGAGGATCTCAGGAGGATCGTCGACCGGCAGGCCTCTGACGAAGGTGACCGCAGATGTATTGGTGAGACGCGAGCAGATCAGCCCAGGGCGTCTCGGACGAAGGCGGCTGCGGACCGCCGCGAAGAAGGGCACCTTCTCGGGGAGCGCCGGCAACTGCCAACCGAGCAGTCGGGCGGCGGTGACGTGGGTGAACACGGCGTCATCGGGAAGCACCAGCTGCAGGGCGCTCAGATCGCGCAGAAAGTTCTCGAACGAGCCGAGGTGTGGGGACTCAGGGCGGTAAAGGCCATGGAGCACGCGCTGGTACCCCGCGACGCGTACCTCGCCGCGGATCGCGCCATTCGGACCGAACTCCACGGCAGAGAGCCTCACCCGCAGCCCGGCGAGGTTCAAGAAGCAAGGTTCCGGCTGTGGATAACACGACTCGACCGCGTGGCGAACCGCTGCCGAGTGGTCAGAAACTGCACGTCGAACGGCCTGATCGTTGCGGTTTGGGACCAAACCGCAACGATCTCAGCGCGTTACAGCGGGGGTGCGACAGGCGGCTCGGGGTCGCCGTCGCGCGACTCCGGGCCGGGCGAAGGGGCAGGTGCCGTCGGCGAGGCCGGCGTCTCCGAGGCGTGGACGGCGGGCGCGGCCTCGGCCGGCCCCCGGTCGCCCAGCACCTCGGCCAGCCGCGCCGGCAGGATCCGGCGGAACTTGCGAGGCTGCGTCCGCGTCCGGTCCAGGACGGCGACCTCCAGGTCCTCGACCGGGATCACCCGGTCCTGCACCTGACCGCCGTCCGCGCTGTGCCCGAGCGCCGCGACGGCGACGTGGAGGGCCTGGTCGAGCGGGGCGCCGTCGGTGTAGTGCTCCTTGAGGTACGACGCCACGGTGTCGGCGTCGCCGCCCATGACGGCGTAGCCGTGCTCGTCGGCGACGCGGCCCTCGTAGGTGAGGCGGTAGATCTGGTCGTCGGCTGCGGTGGCGCCGACCTCGGCGACGAAGATCTCGACCTCGTAGGGCTTCTCGCCGCCGGAGGAGAAGATGGTGCCGAGGGTCTGGGCGTAGGCGTTGGCGAGGCCACGGCCGGTGACGTCGCGGCGGTCGTAGGCGTAGCCGCGCATGTCGGCGAGGCGGACGCCGGCGATGCGGAGGTTCTCGAACTCGTTGTAGCGGCCGACCGCGGCGAACGCGAGTCGGTCGTAGAGCTCCGAGACCTTGTGCAGCGCCTGCGACGGGTTCTCGGTGACGAGGAGGACGCCGTCGGCGTACTGGACGGCGACCAGCGAGCGGCCGCGGGCGATGCCCTTGCGGGCGAAGTCGGCCCGGTCCTTCATCAGCTGCTCGGGCGAGACGTAGAACGGGGTGCTCATGCCTGAGCCTCCTCTCCCCCGCCGGGCAGCGGTGCGACGGGGCCGTCCGGCCGCTGCAGTCGGGCACCGACGACCTGGTCGGCGAGCTCGCCGATCCGGTCCTCGGGGAGGCGCGAGGCGCCGTCGGCGGTGACGACCCACACGACCGGGAAGATCCGGCGGGTCAGGTCGGGGCCGCCGGTGGCGGAGTCGTCGTCGGCGGCGTCGTAGAGCGCTTGAAGGCAGACGCGGACGGCGTCGTCGGAGGTGAGGTCGTCGCGGTAGAGCTTCTTCAGCGCGCCGCGGGCGAACATCGAGCCCGAGCCGACGGTGAAGAACGCCGCCTCCTCGTGCCGGCCGCCGGTGACGTCGTAGCCGAAGATCCGGCCGACGCCGCGGTCGAGGTCGTAGCCGGCGAACATCGGTACGACGGCGAGCCCCTGCATCGCCATCCCGAGGTTGGCGCGGATCAGCGCGGAGAGGCGGTTGGCCTTGCCGTCGAGCGACAGGATCGAGCCCTCGATCTTCTCGTAGTGCTCGAGCTCGACCTGGAACAGCCGCACCATCTCGACCGCCAGGCCGGCGGTGCCGGCGATGCCGACGACGGAGTACTCGTCGCCCGGGAAGACCTTCTCGATGTCGCGCTGGGCGATGACATTGCCCATCGTGGCGCGGCGGTCACCGGCCATCACCAGGCCGCCCGGGAAGGTCAGCGCGACGATCGTCGTCCCGTGGGGGGCGATCTCGGCGGCGCTGCCGGCGGGCAGGGAGCGGCGTGCGGGGAGCAGGTCCGGGGCGTTCTCGGCGAGGAAGTCGCTGAACGAGGAGGTGCCCGGGCGCAGATAAGCGGCCGGGATGCGCGCGTCGTTCAACGGGTTACTCCCCGCCCTTCTGGATGAACGACTTCACGAAGTCCTCGGCGTTGGACTCGAGGACGTCGTCGATCTCATCGAGGATCGCGTCGACGTCGTCGTCCAATGCGTCCTTGCGCTCGGCGACTTCGGACTCGGCGGTGGCCTCGACGGTCTCGTCCGCCTCGTCCGACTTGCGCGGCTGCTTCTGCTCCTGAGCCATGACTCCACCCTAGCCATTCAGCGGGTGAGTGCGCGGACCAACTCGTCGGCAGTTGCACACCGATCGATCAGCTCGCCGACGTGGGCCTTGCTCCCGCGCAGCGGATCGATGGTCGGGACGCGCTGCAGCGATTCCCGTCCGGGCAGGTCGAAGATCACCGAGTCCCACGACGCGGCGGCGATGTCGGGGGCGTACTTCTCGAGGCAGCGGCCGCGGAAGTAGGCCCGGGTCTCGGCCGGCGGGTTCATCATCGCGTCGTCGATCTCGGCGTCGGTGAGCAGCCGCTGGATCCGCCCGGCGTTGACGAGCCGGTGGTAGAGGCCCTTCTCGGGACGGATGTCGGAGTACTGGTAGTCGATGAGCTGCAGCTTGGCGTCGTCCCAGGCGAGGCCGTCGCGCGTACGGTACTGCTCGATCAGCTTCAGCTTGGCCACCCAGTCGAGCTGGTCGGCCAGCGACATCGGGTCGGACTCGAGCCGGGCGAGGACGTCCTCCCAGCGCGCCAGGACGTCGACCGTCTGCGCGTCGGCGTCGGCGCCGTAGCGGTCCTCGACGTACTTGCGGGCCAGGTCGAAGTACTCCAGCTGCAGCTCGATCGCGGTCAGCTTGCGCCCGTCGTGGAGCGTCACCCGCTGCTCCAGCGACGGGTCGTGGGACACCGCCCGCAGCGCGTTGACCGGCATCTCGACGCTCAGGTCGCGGGTGATGAACCGGTCCTCGATCATCGCGAGGATGAGCGAGGTCGTGCCGACCTTGAGGTACGTCGCGATCTCGGCGAGGTTGGCGTCACCGATGATGACGTGGAGGCGGCGGTACTTCTCCGGGTCGGCGTGCGGCTCGTCGCGGGTGTTGATGATCGGCCGCTTGAGCGTCGTCTCGAGGCCGACCTCGACCTCGAAGAAGTCGGCACGCTGGCTGATCTGGAAGCCGTGGGTGCGACCGTCCTGGCCGCGCCCGACGCGTCCGGCACCGCAGAACACCTGGCGGCTCACGAAGAACGGCGTCAGGTGGCGGACGATGTCGGCGAAGGGCGTCGAGCGCCGCATCAGGTAGTTCTCGTGGGCGCCGTACGACGCGCCCTTGTTGTCGGTGTTGTTCTTGTAGAGCACGATCTGCGGGTTGCCTGGCAGCTGCTGCGCCCGGCGGGCGGCGTCGAGCATGATCTGCTCGCCTGCCTTGTCCCAGCGGACGATGTCGAGCGGACTCACCACCTCGGGGGTGGAGTACTCGGGGTGGGCGTGGTCGACGTACAACCGGGCGCCATTGGTGAGAATGACGTTGGCGAGGCCCAGGTCCTCGTCGGTGAGCTGGGTGGGGTCGGCGATCTGGCGGGACATGTCGAACCCGCGGGCGTCGCGCAGCGGCGACTCCTCCTCGAAGTCCCAGCGCGCCCGCCGGGCGCGGACCGTCGCCGTGGCGTAGGCGTTGACGACCTGGGACGAGGCGACCATCGGGTTCGCGGTCGGCTGCCCCTGGACCGAGATGCCGTACTCGACCTCGGTGCCCATCACGCGGCGCACGCTCATGTCTCCAGCCTACGGGTACGACGAGGGCCCGGCATCGGTACGCCGCGCCCGGGTACTGCCGGATACATGCGCGACTTGGTGCTCGACCGCCTGGCGCGAGCCGGACTGGTCGCCTACGGAGTGGTGTACGGCCTCGTCGCCTGGCTCGCCGCCGCCCTCGCTCTGCGGGACCGGCACGGGACGCCGTCCGGGCAGGGCGCCTTCCAGGAGCTCGCGCACCAGCCGGCGGGGCGCTGGATCCTCGCGCTGGTCGCGGCCGCGCTCGCCGGGCTGGCCGCGCAACAGGCGTTCACGGCGCTGCGTGCAGCTGACGGCTGGGCCGCTCGCCTCGGTGCTGCCGGACGGAGCCTCGTCCTCGCCGTCCTCGCCGTCCTCGCGGCCCGCTCGGCGCTCGGCGACGGCAGCTCGAGCGGCGGGCGGCAGACACCGAAGGGCGTCACCGTCCGGCTGCTGGACCTGCCGGTCGGGCCCGCGATCGTGGTCGCCCTCGGGCTCTTCATCGCCGGCATCGGCGTGGCCAGCGCCGTCCGGGCGTTCGGCGACAGCTGGCGCGACGACCTCGAGCTCGACGGGCGTACCGGCGCGTCCGGTCGGCTGATCGCGGTGCTCGCGCGCAGCGGGTTCCTGTGCCGGGCGGTCGCCTTCGCGGTGATCGGCGGGATGTTCGTGTGGGCCGGGATCACCCACGACCCGAAGCAGTCCGGCGGGCTGGACCAGGCGATCGTGCGCTTCCGGGACGAGCCGTACGGACGCTGGGTGATCCTGGTGGTGGCCGTCGGCCTGGGCTGCTACGGCGGGTACAACGTCGTCCGCGCGTGGTACCTGCGCCGCCGCTGAGCCGACGTCCCGTAGCGCGCGGAGCCGAGACGCGAACGGGCCCCGCACCCACGGTGGAGTGCGGGGCCCGACGGCGTTGTCAGCTGTTCAGCGACCCTTCGCGACCTTGACGGCGGCGGTGATGCCGAGCGCGACGAGCGCGACGATGACGAGCTTCTTGACCACGGGGGCTCCTCGGAATGATTGTCGTTGGTGGACGGCCCCACCCTAGGTGAGCCGGCCAAGGGCTGGTTACAGATACTGGCCCGTGTCGCTGACCGTGTCGATCGAGCGACCCGGCTCGGTGCCCTGCTTGCCGGTGATGAGCGTGCGGATGAAGACGATCCGCTCGCCCTTCTTGCCGGAGATGCGGGCCCAGTCGTCGGGGTTTGTCGTGTTGGGCAGGTCCTCGTTCTCCTTGAACTCATCGACGCACGCCTGGAGCAGGTGGGAGACGCGCAGGCCCTTCTGGTCGTGCTCGAGGAAGTCCTTGATCGCCATCTTCTTGGCTCGGTCGACGATGTTCTGGATCATCGCGCCCGAGTTGAAGTCCTTGAAGTAGAGGACCTCCTTGTCACCGTTGGCATAGGTGACCTCGAGGAAGCGATTCTCCTCGGTCTCCGAATACATCCGCTCGACCGTGGCCCGGATCATCCCGGCCGTGGCCGCCTTCCGGTCGCCATTGAACTCGGCGAGGTCGTCGGCATGGATCGGGAGGCTCTGGGTGAGGTACTTGCTGAAGATGTCGCGCGCGGACTCGGCGTCCGGGCGCTCGATCTTGATCTTCACGTCGAGCCGGCCCGGGCGCAGGATCGCCGGGTCGATCATGTCCTCGCGGTTGGACGCACCGATGACCAGCACGTTCTCGAGCAGTTCGACGCCGTCGATCTCGCTCAGCAGCTGCGGGACGATCGTGTTCTCGACGTCGGACGACACGCCGGAGCCGCGGGTGCGGAAGAGCGAGTCCATCTCGTCGAAGAACACGATGACCGGCGTACCGGTGCTCGCCTTCTCGCGCGCCCGCTGGAACACCAGCCGGATGTGGCGCTCGGTCTCACCGACGTACTTGTTGAGAAGCTCCGGGCCCTTGATGTTGAGGAAGTACGACTTCCCCTCCTGGCCCGTCTTCGCGGCGACCTTCTTGGCGAGCGAGTTGGCGACCGCCTTCGCGATCAGCGTCTTGCCGCAGCCCGGCGGGCCGTAGAGCAGGATGCCCTTCGGCGGCTTGAGCTCGTGCTCGGCGAACAGCTCGGGATAGAGGTAGGGCAGCTCGACGGCGTCCTGGATCGCCTCGATCTGGTTGCCGAGACCGCCGATCGTCTCGTACGTGATGTCGGGGACCTCCTCGAGGACCAGCTCCTCGACCTCCGACTTCGGGACCTTCTCGTAGACGTAGCCCGCACGGGAGTCGAGCAGCAGCGAGTCGCCCGCGCGCAGCGTCTCGTCGAGCAGCGGCTCCGCGAGGCGGACGACGCGCTCCTCGTCGGCGTTGGCGATGACCAGGACGCGCTCGCGGTCGGCCAGCACCTCCTTGAGCATCACCACCTCGCCGACCGTCTCGTAGTCGAACGCCGCGACCACGTTGAGCGCCTCGTTGAGCATGACCTCCTGCCCGCGGCGCAGCGTGTCGAGATCGACCGACGGACTGACCGTCACCCGCAGCTTGCGCCCGCCGGTGAACACGTCGACCGAGTCGTCCTCATTGCGCTGCAGGAAGGTGCCGAAGCCCGCCGGCGGCTGCGCCAGCCGGTCGACCTCCTCCTTCAGCTTCATGATCTGGTCGCGCGCGTCGCGCAACGTCGTAGCGAGCCGCTCGTTCTGCGCGGTCACCGCGGCGAGTGAGCGCTGCGCATCGGCGAGACGCATCTCCAGGGAACGCGAAGGCCCCCCGGGCGTGTCGACCAGTCGGCGGCGCAGGTCGTGGACCTCGTCCTCGAGGTAGCGCACCTGCTCCTCGAGCTCCTCACGGCTCGGGGAACGGTGGCTTCCCGAAGTGCCTTCTCCCATGCTCGTCATGGCACACCTCCTGGATCGACCCTACTCGGGGACGTGTTACAGGGAAGTGATTAATGCGGTTTGGGACCAAACCGCATGGTTTTGGGGCCAAAACGTTGCGGTTTGGTCCCAAACCGCAACTTCGGGCAGGCCTCCGACTCAGTCGTCAGCCGGCGTCTCCGGCACCCCCGGCGGCCGCGGACCGGTGTAGTCCGGCCCGTACGCGCCCGGCGCCGGACGACGCTTCTTCAACGGCGCCCGCTCCCCCGGAGCCATCCGGCGAGCGGTCACCAAGAACGCGGTGTGCCCGATCATCTTGTGTCCCGGCCGGACGGCGAGTCCCTCGACGTGCCAGTCGCGCACCAGCGACTCCCACGGCGCCGGCTCGGTGAACCCGCCGTGCACCCGCACCGCCTCGACGAACTTCGACAGCTGGGTGGTCGTCGCGACGTAGGCGCACACGATCCCGCCGGGCCGCAGCGCGTCGGCTGCCGCGTCGAGGCAGTCCCACGGCGCGAGCATGTCGAGGATGATCCGGTCGCAGCGCTCACCCGATGCCGGCAGCGCCTCGGCGAGGTCGCCGAGGGTGAGCTGCCAGGCGGGGTGGTCGCCGCCGAAGAACTGGGTGACGTTGCGGCGGGCGACGTCGGCGAACTCCTCGCGCCGCTCGTACGACGACACCCGGCCGTGCGGACCGACCGCGCGCAGCAGCGAGCAGGTGAGGGCGCCGGAGCCGACGCCGGCCTCGACGACGTGGGCGCCGGGGAAGATGTCGGCCATCGCCACGATCTGGGCGGAGTCCTTGGGGTAGACGACGGCGGCGCCGCGCGGCATCGAGACCACGAACTCGGAGAGGAGGGGCCGGAAGACGAGGTACTCGCCGCCGACCGACGAGGTCACGGCGAAGCCCTCCTCGCGCCCGATCAGCTCGTCGTGGTCGAGGTGGCCCTTGTTGGAGAAGAACCGCTTGCCGGGCACCAGCTCGAAGTTGTGCTTGCGGCCCTTGCCGTCGACCAGGCGCACCCACTCGCCGGCGCGCAGGGGGCCGCGGTGGACGCCCGACCAGGCGTCGTTCGGCACGTCAGGAGTCGCTTCGGTCACCGGCGCAATCTACCGGCCGACCAGCCGCGGGCACTCAGCGGGACCCGCGCACGACCTTCAGCACGTCGGCCGTGGCCAGGACGCCGTAGACCTGCCCTTCCGGATCGAGCAGCAGGTACTCCGACGCCGGCGTGCGGCGGATCGCGTCGAGCAGCTCGGCGCCGCTCACCGACAGCGGCAGCTGGAGCCCCGGCTCGATGCTGCGGGTGACGGTGGAGACGGCGACCCACGGCTTCCGCTCGTCCGGTACGGCGCGCGCGGCGGCCTCGTCGACCAGACCGACCGGACGACCGTCGGTGGTGACGGTGACGATGCTCCCCGCCTCGGCCTCCTGGGCGCGACGGATCGCCTCGGCCAGCGGCAGGTCCGACGGTACGGCGAGCGTGCGCCGCGCGAGCCGCAGCGCCTCGATGCCGGCGAACTGACGGGCGAGGCGCGCGACCGCGAGCGACTGGCTGGCGCCGGTCCAGAGGAAGACGGCGACGATCGCGAGCACGAACGGGTTGGCGAACGAGCCGTCCTGCGCGCTCAGCAGCGCCCATGCGGCCACGGCGACCGCGGTCACCCGGCCGCCCCAGGCGGCGATCGTCGTGCCGGTGTGGACCTGGCCGGTCACCGCCCACACGGCCGACTTGAGCACCCGGCCACCGTCGAGCGGCAGGCCCGGGACGAGGTTGAGGACGCCGATCAGCAGGTTGGCGCCCGCGAGTCCCTCGACGACGAGCTGGAGCAGACCACCCGGCACCACGAACCACAGGCCCAGCGCCACCGCGCCGACCGCGAGCGAGCTCAGCGGACCCACCACGGCGATCCAGAACTCCTGCCGCGGTCGCTGCGCCTCCCCCTCGATCGACGTCGCGCCGCCGAGGAAGTGCAGGGTGATCGAGTTGACCTTGAACCCGTAGCGCCGCGCGACCAGCGCGTGCGCCGCCTCGTGGACCAGGACGGCGAGGTAGAGCGCCACCGCGAACGCCAGCCCGACGACGTACTTGAAGCCGCCGAGCCCGGGCTCGACCTGGTCGACGCGCGGCGCCATGACGAGCGCGATCAGCGCGGCGATGAGGAACCAGGACCCGGAGACGAGCACGTCGCTGCCGGCGATCCGGCCGATCCGGAACATGCCTCGGGGCACAGGGGTGCGCTCGGGGCTCTGGGGGGCATGACCGGACACACCTCGAGGCTATCCGGCGACACCTGCTGGACGCTCCCCCGGCCACTGTCGGACCTCTCGCCTAGGGTCGAGCCATGACCACGTCCACCGAGCGCACCGGCGTCGAACCGGCCGACCCGTCCGAGCGCGGCGGTACGCAGGTCGACGGCGTCGAGGTGCTCGGCGCGCTGTCGCCGTCCCGGGTCGGCGACTTCATGTCCTGTCCCCTGCTGTTCCGGCTGCGCACCATCGACCGGCTGCCCGAGCAGCCTTCGCCGGCCGCCGTCCGCGGCACCGTCGTCCACCGCGTCCTCGAGCAGCTCTTCGACCTGCCCGCGGCCGACCGCACGCCGGAGCAGGCCGACACGATGATCGACCCCGCGTGGGCCGAGCTGCAGGAGATCGAGCCCGCGGTCACCGCGATGTTCCCGGCCGACGGCCCCGAGATCGCGGCCTGGCTGGTGTCGTGCCGCGAGACGCTGCGCCGCTACTTCGACCTCGAGGACCCGCGCCGCCTCGAGCCCGCCGACCGCGAGCTGTACGTCGAGACGCTCACCGACGCCAAGCTCCTGCTGCGCGGCGTCATCGACCGGGTCGACGTGGCGCCCGACGGAGCGATCCGCATTGTCGACTACAAGACCGGCAACGCGATCAGCGAGATGTTCGAGGGCAAGGCCCTCTTCCAGCTGAAGTTCTACGCGCTCGTCCTGTGGCGCACCCGCGGCGTGATCCCCAGGCTGCTCCAGATCATCTACCTCGGCAACGGCGAGGTGCTGCGCTACGAGCCCGACGAGCACGACCTGCTCGCCACCGAGCGCAAGGTCCATGCCGTGTGGCAGGCGATCCAGCAGGCGACCGAGCTGCGCGAGTTCCAGTCCCGGCCGGGTCCGCTGTGCCAGTGGTGCTCCCACCAGGCGCTCTGCCCGTCCTACGGCGGCACGCCGCCGGTGTTCCCCGACCCGCAGGTCAGACCAGCGAGCCCAGCTCCGCCGGAGTGACGTCCTCCAGCGAGGTCCGGAACACCCTGCGCGGCCCCTGGTCCACCGGCACGTGGTTCGGTACGACGAGCACCCGGCAGCCGGCCTCCTCCGCGGAGGTGGCGCCGGTCGGCGAGTCCTCGATCGCGATGCACTCGGCCGGCTCGACGCCGAGCGCGGCGGCCGCGGTCAGGTACGCCTCCGGGTGCGGCTTGCCGTTGTCGACCATGTCGCCGGTGACGATCACCCGGAAGGTCTCCGGCGGCAGGTGCTCGAGGATCGGCGCGACCAGCCGCTGGTAGGACATGGTGACCAGCGCGCACGGCACGCCGGCGTCGTGCAGCGCCAGCAGCAGCTCGCGCCCGCCCGGACGCCACGGCACCGCGTGGTGGACCTGCGCGACGACACCGTCGAGGAGCATCTCGACGACCTCCTCGGCCGACTGCGCGAGCCCGAGCTTGGCCTTGATATAGGCGCCCGAGGTGAGCAGGTCGTTTCCGACCAGGGTCATCGCGTCCTCGTGCGTCCAGGTCGCGCCGTGGGCCTCGGCGATCTCGTTCTCGGTCGCCATCCAGTACGGCTCGGTGTCGACCAGGGTCCCGTCCATGTCCCACAGGACGGCGGCGGGCAGTCGGCGTTCACTGGTCACGGCACCAGCCTAGGCACTCACCGGACGCGGCGATGACGCAGGTAGACGACCCCGGAGGAGGAGAACGTCCGGGTCTCGACGAGCTCGAGTCGGCGCCGCTGCTCGTCGCGCGCGAAGAAGGGCGTCCCGCCGCCCACCACGACCGGGAAGACCCGGATCAGGTACTCGTCGATGAGGTCCTGCTCGGCGGCCTGCGCCGCGAGCTCGGCGCCGCCGAGGGCGATGTCGCCCTCCCCCGGCTCGGCCCGCAGTCGGGCGATCTCCTCGGCCAGCGTGCCGGTCGCGAGCCGGGCGGCCGCACCCTCGACCTCGGTGAGGGTCCGCGAGAACACCACCTTGGGCAGCGGGTTCCAGAGTGTCGTCCACTCCCGCTCCATCTCGCTGAGCGCGGGGTCGTCGGCGTGGGTCTCCCAGTAGAGCATCGTCTCGTAGAGCCGGCGCCCGAGCAGGTGGACGCCGACCTCCTGGATCTCGTCCATCGAGTGCGCGAAGACGTCCGGGTCGGGATCGCCCCAGTCGAAGCTGCCGTCGGCGTCCTTGATGAAGCCGTCGAGCGTGACGCCCATCGAGTAGGTCACCTTGCGCATCGCGGACTCCTCACGGCTCCAGGGATCAGTTGCAGGGCGCGCCCTCGCAGCACGGGCGGATGTAGCCGCAGCCGTCGCAGCGCTCGTGCGACGTCTCCCAGCGCATCAGGGTGCTGCAGTTGGGGCAGGGCTCTGTCAGGTCGGCCATCATCCGAGGGTAGGCCGAGACGCACTCGCCCCGCCGCCGACACGTCGGGGCGGGGCGAGCGGTGCGCCTGGGTGGGCGTCGGATCAGTCCTCCGGGTCGTAGCCGAGGTTCGGGGAGAGCCAGCGCTCGGCCTCCGCGACCGTCCAACCCTTGCGCTCGGCGTAGTCGGCGATCTGGTCGCGACCGAGCCGCCCGACGACGAAGTACTGCGCCTCGGGGTGGCTGTAGTAGATGCCGGAGACCGACGCGCCCGGCCACATCGCCATCGACTCGGTGAGCTCGATGCCGGTGGTGGCCTGGACGTCGAGCAGTTCCCAGATGGTGCGCTTCTCGGTGTGGTCGGGGCACGCCGGGTAGCCCGGGGCGGGGCGGATTCCGGTGTACTTCTCGGCGATCAGGTCCTCGTTGGAGAGCTGCTCCTCGGGTACGTGCGCCCAGAACTCGGTGCGCACCCGCTGGTGCAGCCGCTCCGCGAACGCCTCCGCGAGCCGGTCGGCGAGCGCCTCGAGGAGGATCGCCGAGTAGTCGTCGAGGTCCTCCTTGAACGCCGTGATCCGCTCGGTGGTGCCGTGGCCCGCGGTCACCGCGAACGCGCCGACCCAGTCACCGCCGCCGGCGAGGTCGCTGCCGATCGGGGCGACGTAGTCGGCGAGCGACCGGTTGGGCACGCCCTCACGGTGCTGGCCCTGCTGGCGCAGCTGGTGCAGCGTCGCGCGGACGGCGCCCCGCGTGTCGTCCTCGTAGACCACGACGTCCTCGCCGGTGCTGGCCGCGGGGAACAGGCCGTAGACGCCATGGGCCGTCAGCCACTTCTCGGCGACCAGCCGGTCGAGCATCGCCTGCGCGTCCTCGTAGAGCTTGCGCGCGGCCTCACCGTGGGTGGGGCTGTTGAGGATGTCGGGGAACTTGCCCTTCATCTCCCACGCGTTGAAGAACGGCTGCCAGTCGATGTAGTCGCGCAGCTCGGTCAGGTCGTAGTCGGCGAGGACGTGGACGCCGGGCGAGCGCGGCTGCGGCGGGGCGTAGCCGTCCCACGCGATCGGCGACTTGTTGTCCTGGGCGTCGGCGAACGACAGCTGCGGGCGGTCGGACTTCTGGGAGTGCCGGGCGCGCAGCGAGTCGTAGTCGGCCTTGGTCGCCTCGAGCAGAGCCGGGCGCTGGCGATCGTCGAGCAGCGCGGCGGCGGTCGGGACCGAGCGGGAGGCGTCCTTGACCCAGACCACGGGGCCGGAGTACTTGGGGTCGACCTTGACCGCGGTGTGGGCGCGCGAGGTCGTGGCGCCGCCGATGAGGAGCGGGATCTCGAGCCCGAGGCGCTGCATCTCGGTGGCGAAGCCGACCATCTCGTCGAGGCTCGGCGTGATCAGGCCCGACAGTCCGATGATGTCGGCGCCGACCTCCTTGGCCGTGTCGAGGATCTTCTGCGCCGGCACCATCACGCCGAGGTCGATGACCTCGTAGTTGTTGCACGACAGGACGACGCCGACGATGTTCTTGCCGATGTCGTGGACGTCGCCCTTGACCGTGGCCAGGACGATCGTGCCGTTGGTGTCCTTCTGGCTGGCGAGCTCGGGGTTGGCCGCCTTCTCCTCCTCGATGAAGGGGATCAGGTAGGCGACGGCCTTCTTCATCACGCGGGCCGACTTCACGACCTGCGGGAGGAACATCTTGCCGGCGCCGAAGAGGTCACCGACGACGTTCATGCCGTCCATCAGCGGGCCCTCGATGACCTCGATCGGCCGGCCGCCGCGCGCGGCGATCTCCTGACGCAGCTCCTCGGTGTCGGACTCGACGAAGCCGTCGAGACCCTTGACCAGCGCGTGCGTGATCCGCTCGCCGACGGGCAGCGAGCGCCACTCCTCCGCGGCCGCCTCGACCTTCTCGCCGGTGCCGCGGTGGGCCTCGGCGAGCTCGAGCAGCCGCTCGGTGGCGGCCAGCGAGTCGGCGGTGCGGTTGAGGACGACGTCCTCGATCGCGTCGCGCAGCTCGGGGTCGATGGTGTCGTAGGGCACCAGCGCGCCGGCGTTGACGATGCCCATGTCGAGCCCCGCCTCGATGGCGTGGAACAGGAACACCGCGTGGATCGCCTCGCGGACCGGGTTGTTGCCGCGGAAGCTGAAGCTCACGTTGGAGATGCCGCCGGAGACCTTGGCGCCCGGCAGGTTCTGCTTGATCCAGCGGGTCGCCTCGATGAAGTCGAGGCCGTACGTCGCGTGCTCCTCGATGCCGGTCGCCACCGCGAAGACGTTGGGGTCGAAGATGATGTCCTCGGCCGGGAAGCCGACCTTGTCGACGAGCACCCGGTAGGCCCGCTCGCAGATGGCCTTGCGGCGCTCGAGGTTGTCGGCCTGGCCGTCCTCGTCGAACGCCATCACGACCGCGGCGGCGCCGTACTTCTTGCAGAGGTTGGCGTGCTCGATGAACTTAGCCTCGCCCTCCTTCATGGAGATCGAGTTGACGATCGGCTTGCCCTGGACGCAGCGCAGACCGGCCTCGATGACCTCCCACTTGGAGGAGTCGATCATCAGCGGGACGCGGCTGATGTCGGGCTCGCTGGCGATCAGCTTGACGAAGCGGTCCATGGCCGCGACGCCGTCGATCATGCCCTCGTCCATGTTGATGTCGATGACCTGGGCGCCGGCCTCGACCTGCTGCGCGGCGACGGAGAGGGCGGTGTCGTAGTCACCGTCCTTGATCAGGTTGCGGAAGCGCGCCGAGCCGGTGATGTTGGTGCGCTCGCCGACGTTGACGAACAGGCTGTCGTCGGTGATCGTGAACGGCTCGAGGCCCGACAGGCGCATGGCCGGCTCGACGCCGATCGGCTCGCGGACTGCGCGGCCCTCCATCCGGCGGGCGATCTCGGCGATGTGGGCCGGGGTGGTGCCGCAGCAGCCGCCGACGATGTTGAGGAAGCCGGCCTCGGCGAACTCGACCAGCACGGCCGCGGTGTCGCCGGGCGCCTCGTCGTACTCACCGAAGGCGTTGGGCAGGCCGGCGTTGGGGTAGGCCGACACGAACGAGTCGGCGAGCCGGGACAGCTCGGCGACGTAGGGGCGCATCTCCTTGGCGCCGAGCGCGCAGTTGAGGCCGACGGCGAGCGGCCGGGCGTGACGGACCGAGTCCCAGAACGCCTCGGTGACCTGGCCGGACAGGGTGCGGCCGGAGGCGTCGGTGATGGTGCCCGAGATGACGACCGGCCACCGGCGGCCGGCCTCCTCGAAGAGCGTCTCGACCGCGAAGATCGCCGCCTTGGCGTTGAGCGTGTCGAAGATCGTCTCGATGAAGAGCAGGTCGGCGCCGCCGTCGACGAGGCCACGGGTGGCCTCGAGGTAGGCCTCGACGAGCTGCTGGTACGAGACGTTGCGCGCACCCGGGTCGTTGACGTCGGGGCTGATCGAGGCGGTGCGCGTCGTGGGGCCGAGCGCGCCCGCGACGTACCGCGGGCGGCCGGTGGCGGCCGCGACCTCGTCGGCGACCCGGCGCGCCAGGCGCGCGGACTCGAGGTTGAGCTCGTACGACAGCGACTCCATGCCGTAGTCGGCCAGCGAGACCGCGTTGGAGTTGAACGTGTTGGTCTCGATGATGTCGGCGCCCGCGTCGAGGTACTCGCGGTGGATGCCGGCGATGATGTCGGGCTGCGAGATCGAGAGCAGGTCGTTGTTGCCGATCAGGTCGCTCGGCCACTCCTCGCGGCTGGCGAAGCGCTCGCCCCGGTAGCCGGCCTCGTCGGGCCGGTCACGCTGGATGGCAGTCCCCATGGCGCCGTCGAGGATCACGATCCGCTCGCGCATCAGAGCCGTGAGCTCCTCGGTCGCGTCCGGCCGCCAGGCCGCCGCGGCTGCGTCGTGATCTGCGATGTCAGACAATGCCCCATCCTTCCGGTTCGGAAGGCGTCCTTGGTCATCGGCCGAGCGTGGCGGGCGGCCCGTCGCGGGTGGCCCGTTGCAACGCCTCTCGGCTGGTGCAGATCCTACTCGGATCCGGGGACTAGGCTCGGAGAGTGATGGAGATCGAGACGGTCAGCGGGCTGGTCCGCCCGCTGGTCATCGCCGCGTTCGAAGGTTGGAACGACGCCGCCGAGTCCGCGACCGCCGTGGTCGACCACCTGATGAAGGTCTGGAACGCCAAGATCGTGGCCGCGATCGACCCGGAGGACTACTACGACTTCCAGGTCAACCGGCCCACGATCGGCATCGACGAGAACGGCTTCCGCAAGCTCACCTGGCCCAGCACCCACATCGCCGTCGCCTCTCCCCCGGACCTCGACCGCGACGTCATCCTGGTCCGCGGCATCGAGCCGAACATGCGCTGGCGGCAGTTCACCGCAGAGATCCTCGCCGCGCTCGACGAGCTCGGCGGCGAGATGGTCGTGACCCTCGGCGCCCTCCTGTCCGACAGCCCCCACACCCGCCCCATCCCGGTGTCGGGCTCCTCCACCGAGCCGGACCTGCTCGAGCGGCTCTCGCTGGAGCAGTCGACGTACGAGGGGCCCACCGGGATCGTCGGAGTGCTGCAGGACGCCTGCACCCGCATCGACATGCCGGCGGTGTCGTACTGGGCCGCCGTACCGCACTACGTGGCGCAGCCGCCCTGCCCCAAGGCGACGCTGGCTCTCATCACCCGGCTCGAGGACCTCCTGGAGACGCCGATCCCCCTCGGCGACCTGCCCGAGGAGGCACGGGCATGGGAGCGGGGCGTGGACGAGCTGGCCGAGGAGGACGAGGACATCGCGGAGTATGTCCGGTCGCTGGAGGAGTCGCGGGACACCGCCGACCTGCCCGAGGCGTCGGGTGAGGCGATCGCGCGGGAGTTCGAGCGGTATCTCAAGCGACGGGGCGAAGAGGGCTAGACGCCCCACTTGCCTGGACTTGTCGTTGCGGTTTGGTCCCAAACCGCAACATTCGGGGGCCTGGGGTTGCGGTTTGGGACCAAACCGCAGCAATTTCGACCAGCCGTGCGGCCACGTCGAGGCGCCCTCGTGAGCCGAGTTGCCTGAGTCTGTCCGACCTCGGGGATGCGCACGCCCAGCGCCAGCGCCCACGGGCCGCCAGGCGCGCCGAGCGGTTACAGCGCCAGCCCGAGCGCCGCGTCCAGCGCCGGCAGGAGTGTCACCGCCGCCTCCGCGTCGCTGGTGTCCGCCAGCCCGTCCGTGCCGAGGGTCGCGCTGACCCACGCATCGACGGCCGCGACCGCGCGCGGCGCGTCCAGGTCGTCGGCGAGCGCGGCGAGGATCTCGGTGACCACCGGCGCCGCGGGCGCGCCGGCTCCGAGCGCCAGCGCCCGGCGCCAGGCGGCGATGTCGTCGACGGCCTGCCAGAGCTGGGCGTCGGTCCACTCCCAGTCGCCGCGGTAGTGGTGGCGGAGCAGGGCGAGGCGGATCGCCATCGGGTCGATGTCGCTGTTGCGCAGCGCGGAGACGAAGACCAGGTTGCCGAGCGACTTGGACATCTTGTGGCCGTCGTAGGCGACCATCCCGGCGTGCGAGTAGATCTTGGCGAACGCCTCGCCGGTCGCGACCTGCACGTGGCCGGCGCACATCTCGTGGTGCGGGAAGACGAGGTCGCTGCCGCCGCCCTGGACGTCGAACGCGCCGCCGAGGTGCTCGAGGGCGATCGCAGCGCACTCGATGTGCCAGCCGGGACGGCCGCGGCCGAACGGGCTGTCCCAGGCGGGCTCGCCGTCGCGCTCGCCACGCCACACGACGCAGTCGAGCGGGTCCTTCTTGCCGGCGCGGTCGGGGTCGCCGCCGCGCTCGGCGAAGAAACCGAGCATGGTCTCGCGGTCGTAGTTCGACTCCGCACCGAAGGCGGGGTCGGCGGTGACGGAGAAGTAGAGGTCCTGCTCGACGCGGTAGATCGACCCGGCGGCCTCGAGCCGCTGGATCAGGTCGATGACGAGCGGGATCGACTCGACAGCGCCGACGTACTCCACCGGCGGGAGGACGCGCAGCGCCTCCATGTCCTTGCGGAACAGCTCGGTCTCACGCTCGGCGAGCTCGACCCAGTCGACACCCACCTTGTCGGCGCGCTCGAGCAGCGGGTCGTCGACGTCGGTGACGTTCTGGACGTAGCGGACGTCGTGCCCGGCGTTGCGCCAGGCGCGGTTGAGCAGGTCGAACGCGACATAGGTGTTGGCGTGACCGATGTGCGTCGCGTCGTACGGCGTGATGCCGCAGACGTACAGGCGACCGGTGCCGTCGGGCGCGGTCTCGACCTTGCTGCCGGTGGCGGTGTCGTGGAGCACGACCGGGGGTCCGGAGACCGGCGGCGCCGGGAAGGCCGGCGCATTCCAACTACGCATGCGTCGATGTTAGAGGTTTGCGGCCGGCGGCAGCGCGGCGGGAGGTCTCGCCCGGCGAGCATGCACGTGCCGCTGTGCCGGTGACGCGGTCGCCGCGTCGATCAGAACGGGGGCCACGGGATGGCGGGCCAGGCTCCCGAGGGGCTCGGCAGGACGCCCGATCCCAGCAGTCGATCGGTACGACGCTCGAGTGCACGCAGCTCGTGCTCGGCCAGATGCGTGCCCAGCCGCTCGCCGAGCTCGCCCCGGACCGCAGTGCGCACGGCCGTGACGACATCCCTCTCCTCCACCGTCAGTGGCGAGTCGGCCCAGCCCCACAAGACGGTGCGGAGCTTCTGCTCGTGGTGGAAGGAGACGCCGTGGTCGACGCCGTACCGGTGTCCCCCGGCCATCGCGAGGACGTGTCCGCCCTTGCGGTCGGCGTTGTTGATGAGGACGTCGTAGACGGCGAGCCGGCGCAGCGCCGCGGTGTCCTCGTGGATCAGGGTGATGGGGCGGTCGCGGTCGTCGAGTCCGTCCACGACCTCCAGCCAGCCGTCCGGCACCTGGCCCGACGGCACGAGGGTGACCGCGTCGTCGTCGGGGTCGACCTCCTGCCACTCCTGGAGCATCCCGGGGCCGTGCGGGCCCTCGCCCCACCAGGTGGGCGGGACGATATTCCAGCCGGTCGCCTCCGACACCAGGAAGGCGGCGACCTCCCGGTCGGCGAGCGTCCCGTCGGGGAAGTCCCACAGCGGCCGCTCCCCCGCAACCGGCTTGTAGACGACCTCGCGGCCGTCGAGGTCGCCGAGGAAGGTGGCGTTGGACGCCGGCATGATCCGGCCCTTGAGGGTGAGCGTCACGGGTCGCGGCGCTTGAAGCCGTTGGCGCGCACGCAGAGGTGGCCCTCGGGGTCGATCGGCTGGCCGCAGAACGGGCACGGCGGGCGACCCGCGCCCACGACGTGCTCGGCACGCCGGACGAATGCGCGGGCCTGCCCCGGCTCGAGCCGGACCAGGAGCAGCTCGGCGGGGTCCTCGCCGTCCGAGAGCTCGACCGGCTCCTCGCCGACGGGGAACACCTCGACCACGACGCGTTCGTCGTCCGGGTCCCACGACAGGGTCATGGTGCCGGCCCGGAACTCCTCCTCGATCGGCAGCTCGAGCGGCTCGTCGTCGGCCAGGCCGAACGGCGCCATCGCGGGGACGATGCCCCGCGCGCGACCGTCGGCGATGACCTCGTCGAGGAGCTCGTCGATCCGCTCCGCCAGCGCGGCGACCTGCTGCTTCTCGAGGGCGACCGAGACGAGCCGGCTGCCGGCTCGGGCCTGCAGGAAGAAGGTCCGGCTCCCGGGCTCGCCGACGGTGCCGGCGACGAAGCGCTCCGGCGGGTCGAATCCGTGGACGATCGGCATGGTTGTGAGCCTAGTGGGGGCCCGAGCCGCCGCCGACGACAGCACCCTGCGGCTTGGCGCGCCGCCGGCCGGGCTTGGGCGCGAGCCAGGACAGATCACCGGCGTCGGTGTTGCTCGCGAGGACGTACGGGCGGTCCGGCGCATACCGGATCACCGACACCGACGCCGGGTCGACGCTGATCCGCTGGAACAGGTCGAGGTGCATGCCGAGCGCGTCGGCGATGACCGACTTGATGATGTCGCCGTGGCTGACCGCGACCCAGACCGCCTCGGGTCCGTGCTCGGCGGTGATCGCCGCGTCGAGCCGTCGTACGGCGGCCACGGCGCGGTGCTGCATCGCGACCATCGACTCGCCCCCGGGGAACACGGCGGCCGACGGCTGGTGCTGGACCGTCTTCCACAGCGGCTCCTTGAGCAGCTCCTTGATGGGCCGGCCCTGCCACTCGCCGTAGTCGCACTCGGCGAGCGCCTTCTCCGTCGCCGCCTTCACGACCGGATGCCCGGCGTCGCGCTGGCTGTCGCCGAGCGCCTTCGCGGTCTGCCGACAGCGCTCCTGGGGGCTGGTGACGAGCGCCGTGAGCGGGACGGCGGCGATCCGCTCCGCGGCACGCGCGGCCTGCTCCAGACCCCTCTCGTCGAGGCGCACGCCCGGCGTCCGGCCGGCGAGGATCCCGGAGGCGTTGGCCGTCGTACGACCGTGACGGACCAGCAGCAGTGTCGCCATGCGGGCGAGCCTAGTGCCGGTGACCGGTCACGCCCGTGGTTTGTGTCGCGGGTATCTGCGACGATGAATTTCCTCGGAAACTACAACCGCACTCGGGAGCGTGTTGTGAACAATTCAAGACTCTCTTTGGCGACCCGTCGATATGCCGTCGCGCTCGCCGGACTCGTCGTCCTGCTCGGCCTCGGCACGCTCGTTCCGGCCCGCGTGGCGCTCGGCCAGCCCGCCTCGGCCGCCTCGACCACCTCGACCGGCTCGACCGGCTCCGCCGCGACCGCCCGCGCCGTCGGCAAGAAGCCGGTGCTCAGGCCGCCGCGCGTCGTCTCGCCCACCCAGGTCCGCTTGCGAGGGAAGGCCCGGCAGCGGAAGGTCGTCGTCCAGGTCCGCTGGGGGACGTCGTGGCAGAAGGTCACGACCCTCAAGGTGCGCCGCAACGCCTTCACCACGCTGCTCGCCCGCCGGACGCAGACCGGGCAGGTCCGGGTGGCGGCCGGCCGCTACCGGAGCAAGGCCTATCCGATCCCCGCGACGACCGCCGCTGCCCTCGGCGGCTCGCCGAGCGCCGACCGCGCCGAGCCCGCCGACGCCTGCGGTCCGCGCCCGCGCAAGGCCGACGGCTCGTACTGGTCGTGCACCTTCCACGACGACTTCTCCGGCACCGAGCTCGACCGCACCCTCTGGACGCCGCAGACCAACTTCAAGAGCGGCGAGCTCGACCTCAAGTACGCCTGCTACCTCGACGACCCCGACAACATCTCGGTGTCCGGCGGCGCCCTGCACCTGACCCTGCGCAAGGACCGGCGGTTCCGGGTGTGCCTCAAGGACAGCGTGCTGCCGACGCAGTACACCTCGGGGATGGTGTCGACGTATCGCGGTTTCAGCCAGCAGTACGGGCGCTTCGAGGCGCGCTACGCCAATACCGCGGCGACCGTGCCCGGGCTGCAGGAGACCTTCTGGCTGTGGCCCGACGACCGCTACCAGAAGCCGCTCGACCTGTGGCCGGCCGCGGGCGAGATCGACGTCGCCGAGACCTACTCCCAGCACCCGACCCTCGCCATCCCGTTCCTGCACTACACGTGGAACGACAACGGCGGCCCGCGCCCGGGCGTCAACACGGCGTGGGACTGCCAGGCACGGCGCGGCGGCTACACGACGTACACGCTCGAATGGTCGCCGACCCGGATCGCGATCTCCGTCAACGGCAAGCCCTGCTTGGTCAACACGTCGGGCGACAAGGCGTTCCAGAAGAGGTACATCGTGGCGCTGACCATGCTGCTCGGCGCGAGCGGCAACAAGGCGACCGACGCCACGCCGATCCCGGCGACGATGAGCGTCGACTACGTGAGGGTGTGGGAGTGACGTACGCGGTCTGCCGGAATGGGTAGCGTTGGTTCGTGATCGTCGACAGCGCCGTCTACCGCCACGGCGTCCGCGTCCCGGTGGACTGCCACCTGCACGACTACGCCGCGCTGCGGGAGGCGGCGAGCCGCGAGCAGGACTTCGTCTGGGTCGGCCTCTACGAGCCGAGCCACGTCGAGCTCCAGGAGATCGCCGACGCCTTCGGCCTGCATCCGCTCGCCGTCGAGGACGCGGTCGTCGCGCACCAGCGGCCCAAGCTCGAGCAGTACGAGAACAGCCTCTTCCTGGTGCTGAAGACGCTCTGGTACGTCGACGAGGACGACGCCGTCGAGACCGGTGAGATCAACATGTTCATCGGCGAGGACTTCGTGATCACCGTTCGCCACGGCCGCGGCTCCTCGCTCAGCGACGCGCGACACGAGCTCGAGCAGCAGCAGTCGGTGCTCGACCACGGACCGTCCGCCGTCGTGTACGCCGTGTGCGACGCGGTCGTCGACGGCTACACCTCCGTCGTCGCCGAGCTGCAGATCGACGTCGACGAGGTCGAGACGTCCGTGTTCTCCGACCGCCGTACCAACGACGCGGGGCGGATCTACATCCTCAAGCGCGAGCTGTCCGAGGTCCGCCGCGCCGTCCACCCCCTGCGCGAGCCGATGCGCCGCTTCGCCACCGCCGCCGTCACCCACATCGAGCCCGAGGCCGGCCCCTTCTTCCGCGACGTCTCCGACCACCTCGCCCAGGCGTCGGAGGAGCTGGAAGTCCTCGACGGACTGCTCTCGAGCGCGTTCGACGCACACCTGTCGCGAGTCGCGGTCCAACAGAACGACGACATGCGCAAGATCTCGGCGGGCGCGGCGCTGGTCGTGGTGCCGACGCTGATCGCGGGCGTCTACGGCATGAACTTCACGCACATGCCGGAGCTGGACTGGACCTTCGGCTATCCGTTCGCGATCGTGCTGATGCTGTCGTCGGTCGCCGGGTTGTGGGTGTTCTTCAAGAAGTCGGGGTGGTTCTGAGGGGCGAAAAGACGTTGTGGTTTGGTCCCAAACCGCAACGTTCTGGGTCGGAAACGTGCAGTTTCCGGCCAATCGACAGCCTTTCTACCTCCACCCGATCCAGGCTTCTCTGGTGTCACCCGAGCTGCGCGGTCAGACGTCGCCACAGGACCGCGTTGGCATACCAAACGGTGCCGCAGGGCGGGCGAGACCGCACTTGCCGGCGCTATCCGCCCGGCCCCATTCAGTCTGAGCGAACGACCACCGCGCCTCCCAATTGCGGTTTGGGACCAAACCGCAGCGATCTGACCCCGCAACCTGCGGTCTCTGCCCAATCGACGCCCCGCGTCAGGCCGCCAGCACCCCGTTGGCCAGCAGCACCAGCACCGCGGCGCCCAGCACCACTCGGTACACCACGAAGGGCGTGTACGACTTCGTCGTGACCCATTTCAGCAGCCACGCGATCGCCGCGTAGCCGACCACGAACGACACGATCGTCGCCACGATCGTCGGCCCCCAGCCGTAGTTGGCCTCGCCGGCGTGCGCGGTGCCGACGTTCGAGATCTCCTTGAGCTCGAACACACCGGCGCCGACGACGGCGGGGATGGCGAGGAGGAAGGCGAAGCGGGTGGCGGCCTCGCGCTCGTAGCCGAGGAAGCGGCCCATCGACAGCGTGGCGCCGGAGCGGGAGACGCCGGGGACCAGGGCGAGGGCCTGGGCGCCGCCCATCAGGGCCGCGTCGCGCAGGGTCATCTGCCGGATGGCGCGCTCGTTGCGGCCGACGCGGTCGGCGAGGCCGAGGATCAGGCCGAGGACGATCAGGGTGCAGCCGATGATCCACAGGTTGCGGAAGTCGCGCTCGATGATGTCCTTGAGCAGGACGCCGAGGATCACGATCGGCAGTGAGCCGACGATGATGTACCAGCCCATCCGTGCGTCGACCGAGCCGCGGTACTCCGGCTTGAACAGCGACAGCACCCACGCCCGCGCGATCCGCCAGATGTCCTTGCGGAAGTAGACGAGCACCGCGAGCTCCGTCCCGATCTGGATCACCGCCGTGAACGCGGCGCCCGGGTCGCCCCAGCCGAAGAGCTCGGGGAAGATCCGCAGGTGCGCGCTGCTGGAGATCGGGAGGAACTCGGTCAGGCCCTGGAGCACGCCGAGGAACACTGCCTGGAGGAAGTCGACCACGAGCGGACATCCTAGGGACTGACCGCGCGGCGGTGTGGCGGCGCACCGGGCGCACCACGGGCCGGATACCTTGTGCCTCATGCAGCAGCGGTACGTCGGCGCCAGCGGCCTCCGGGTGTCGCGCCTCGCCCTCGGCACGATGACGTGGGGCAAGGACACCGACGAGCACGAGGCCCGTGACCAGCTCACCGCCTTCGTCGAGGCCGGCGGTACGACGATCGACACGGCGGCCGGATACACCGACGGCCGCTCGGAGGAGCTCATCGGCTCCCTCCTCGGCGACGTCGTACGGCGCGACGAGGTCGTGCTCGCCACCAAGGCGGGGATCTGGCGGCGCGGGTCCGAGCGGCTCGTCGACACCGCCCGCGGCGCCCTGCTCCGCGGTCTCGACACGTCCCTCAAGCGGCTCGGCACCGACCACGTCGACCTGTGGCAGGTCCACATCTGGAGCGACGACGTCCCCCTCGAGGAGACGCTCGGCGCCCTCGACCACGCGGTGACCAGCGGCCGCGCGACGTACGTCGGGATCTCCAACTTCAACGGCTGGCAGACCGCCCGCGCGGTCACCCTGCAGGAGACCGCCGGGCGGGCGCGGATCGCGTCGACCCAGATGGAGTACTCCCTGGTCAACCGCCGGATCGAGCGCGAGGTGCTGCCGGCTGCCGAGGCGCTCGGCCTCGGCGTCTTCCCGTGGTCGCCGCTGGGCCGGGGCGTGCTGACCGGCAAGTACCGCACCGGCACGCCCTCTGACTCGCGCGCCGCCTCGCCCGTCTTCGCCGGCTTCGTCGAGGCCTACCTCGACGACCATAGCCGCGGCATCGTCGAGGCCGTCGCCCGCGCCGCCGACGGGCTCGGCTGGACGCCGCTCGAGGTCGCGCTCGTCTGGGTCCGCGACTCTCCCGGCATCACCGCCCCCGTCGTCGGCGCCCGTACGGCGGCCCAGCTCGGCGTCGCGCTCGGCGCCGAGGCCAAGGTGCTGCCCCCCGAGATCAGGGCCGCGCTCGACGACGTGTCGGGAGGAGCCGCATGAGCCGCTCGCTGCTCCGCCCCGGCGTGATGCGCGGCCTCGGCCGCGGGGTGGAGTGGGAGTTCGAGCGAGTCACCTTCGAGCGGGACTTCTCCCGCAACGCGGTCACCCGGCTGCTCATCGAGCGCGCCGAGCACGGCGGCTGGGAGCTCGACCGGGTCCAGATCGGGCCCGACGGCAAGCGGCGCGTGGTGCTCCGGCGCAAGATCATCCGGGCGGTCCGGACCGCCTGAAAATTGCGGTTTGGGACCAAACCGCAACATTTCGGGCTCAAAACCCTGCGGTTTGGTCCCAAACCGCAGATTTCAGGCCTGGTCCAAGAACCGGTCCATCACCCGCGCCCCGAACTCCAGCGCGTCCACCGGCACCCGCTCGTCCACCCCGTGGAACAGCGCCGTGAAGTCCAGGTCGTCGGGCAGGCGCAGCGGCGCGAAGCCGTAGGAGCGCATGCCGAGCTTGGCGAAGTGCTTGGCGTCGGTGCCGCCGCTCATCAGGTACGGCGCGACCAGCGCGTCCGGGTCCTCCGCGATCAGGCTGCGGGTCATCGCGTCGACGAGCGCGCCGTCGTACGGCGTCTCCCAGGGCGCCTGGCGCGACACGAAGTCGATGTCGACGCCCTCACCGGTGAGCTCGGCGAGGGTGGCGAAGAACTCGTCCTCGAAGCCCGGCAGGAAGCGGCCGTCGATGTGGGCGGTGGCGTCGGTGGGGATGACGTTGACCTTGTAGCCGGCGTCGAGCATGGTCGGGTTGGCGGAGTTGCGGAGCACGGCGCCGAGCATCCGGGCGGCACCGCCGAACTCCTCGACGAGCGTCGGCGCGTTCTCCGGGTTGGCCTCGACGCCGGCGAGCTCGCCGACGGCGGCGAGCAGGGTCCGCATGGTGGGGGTGAGGCGGACCGGCCAGTCGTAGGCGCCGATCCGGGCGACCGCGGACGCGAGCCGGGTGACGGCGTTGTCGTCGTTGAGCATCGAGCCGTGGCCGGCGCGGCCGCGGGCGCTGAGCCGCATCCAGGCCATGCCCTTCTCGGCGGCCTCGATCAGGTAGAGCCGGCGGCCGCGGACCGTCGTGCTGAAGCCACCGACCTCGCCGACCGCCTCGGTGCAGCCCTCGAACCACTCCGCGTGGTTCTCGACGAGCAGCTGCGCACCGTCGTGGCCGCCCGCCTCCTCGTCGGCGGTGAAGCAGAGCACCACCTCGCGCTCGGGCGCCCGGCCGGCGCGCTGGCGGGCGCGGACGACGGACAGCAGCATCGCGTCGAAGTCCTTCATGTCGACCGCGCCGCGGCCCCACACGTAGCCGTCCTGGACCTCGCCGCTGAACGGGTGGACGCGCCAGTCCTCCGCCGCCGCCGGTACGACGTCCAGGTGGCCGTGCAGCAGCAGCGCACCCCGCTCGGCCGCACCCGACCCCGAACCGCTCGAGCCGCCGGAGCCTCCCCACCGCGCGACCACGTTCGCCCGCCCCGGCTTGGTCTCGATCACCTCGGCGGCGATGCCGACCTCGTCGAGCAGGCCGGCGACGTGCTCGGCGGCCTTGCGCTCGCCCGGGCCCTCGCCGTTGCCGTAGTTGGAGGTGTCGATCCGGATCAGGTCGCGGCAGAGGTCGACGACCTCGGCGGCGACGTCGGGGGTGCTGGAGTCCACCATGTCGTCATCGTGCCATGGCCATGATCTAGCGTTCCCTCGCGTGGCACCTCGCACGTGGCGGCAGTACTCCCCCGACCCCGAGCCGAAGGGCGAGAACCCCGCGTACGACGCTCCGCCGGCCGAGCTGCCGCACGTGCGGACCGTGGCGGAGCGGACGATCCGGCGTCGTCCCGCCTCGCCGCGCTCGGCGCTGATCGCCCTCGTCGCAGCCGCCGCCGTGGCGGGCTTCTTCACCCTCCTCAACGGCCGCGGTGACGACGCCGACACCCCACCGACCGGGCCGCGGATCACGGTCTCGCCCCAGGTGAGACCGCAGCAGAAGGACGACTTCGCCACGCTCCTCGACGACATCGCGGAGTCCAACGGGGGCAGCACGATCGTCACGTCCGCCGCACTGAACGACGCCTACGCCGAGGTCACCGTCCCCGACCACGGCCCCGGTGACGAGCGCGCCGTCCGCTACCACTGGAACGCCCGGGGCCTCTCCGGCGCCACTAGGACGACCACCAGCTACCGGCCGTTCGACCTTGCCACCTACCGCGACGTGATCACCGAGGACCTCTGCGCGCAGGCACGGGCGCTCCTCGACCGGCCGCGGAGCTGCTACCTGCTCATCGAGGAGACCGACGCCGACGAGCCCGGACCCGTCGGCATCACCGCCTGGGCCGGCAACGACTACGACCAGACGGCCCGGATCGAGTTCGACCACCGCGGTCGCGTCCTCGAGCGGAGCGGCCCGAACGCCCGCTAGCATCGGGATTCCCCCGGTCCCGCCTTGCGGATCCCCCCACCGTGACGGGCGCCCGGCCGACGCGACGGAGCCCGCGTGCCCACGATCGACCCCCGACGACTCCTCGTCCTGCGTGCCTTCGTGCTGTCCGACTCGGTCACCGCGACGGCGGCGGCGCTGCACCTCACGCCGTCCGCGGTGTCGCAGCAGCTCGCGGCGCTGGAGCGGGAGGTCGGGCACGCGCTCGTCGTCCGTACCGGGCGCAAGCTGGCGCTCACGCCCGCGGGCCGGATCCTCGCCGACCACGCCGAGGAGATCAGCTCGCGCCTCAAGATGGCCGAGGCCGATCTCGCCGCGCACGCGGGCGGGGTCCTGGGGCAGCTGCGGATCGGTGCCTTCCCGACGGCCATCAACTGGGTCGTGGCGCCCGCGATCGTCGAGCTGCGCCGGCAGGCGCCGGGCGTCGACGTGACGGTGGTCGACGCCGAGGCGCACATGAGCCACCGGATGCTGATGCGCGGCGACATCGACGTCACGGTCAGCCTCGAGTACGAGTCCGACCCCGAGCGCGACTCCCCCGACATCGCCAAGTTCCCGCTCTACATCGAGCGGTTCAAGGCGGTGCTGCCCCACGGACACCCGCTCGCGGGCGAGGACGGCATCGAGCTCACCCAGCTCACCGCGGACGGCTGGATCATGCCGTCGCCCGGAAACCCGTGCCGCACCATGGTGCTCCAGGCCTGCGCGGAGGTCGGCTTCCACCCGCCGATCACCCACGTCTCCGACGACTACCGGGCGGCGTTGGCGCTGGTCGCCGCCGGCGCGGGGATCTGCCTGGTGCCGGAGTCGGCGCTGTCGGCGCGGGACGCCGACTGGGTGACCGTGCTGCCCACGCGGGGCATCGCCCCGCTGCGCAAGGTCATCATGACGACGCGGCGCGACAACCAGGGGCATCCCGTCGTGCGCGCCGGCCTGGAGGCGATGCGGGCCGCGCTCGCCGCGCCGGACGCGGAGATCTACGGCCCGCTCGCGCGGTCCGACACGTTCAGCGTCGAGTGACCACCGTCGGCGCGTTCTCGCGCAGGAAGGCGTCGACGTGCCGGTGGTACTCCTCCGGCCGATCACGGCGCACACAGTGGTGCGCGCCCTCAATGACGACCACGTCGAACCCGGGCGCGACCGCGGTGAGCCGCTCACGCGAGTGCTTGTCGACGATGACGTCGCCGGTGCCGGTCACGAGCAGCGCCGGTACGCCGGCCGGGCCGACCGTGATCTGGCGCGCGGTCGGCGTCCAGATCCGGCGCTTCTCGTGCAGCCGCTGCTCCATGTAGTCGGTGTCGACGGCCTTCATCGCCTCGGCCAGGGGCCGCAGCTCCTGCTCGGGCCAGTGCGGCTTGAGCTCGCGCTGCAGGTCGACCAGCTCGTCGACCGTCAGGACGTCGACCTCGTCGAAGGGATCGCGCTCCCGCTGGTCGGCGGGCACGCTCAGCCACGGGTTGGGCCCGGCCTCGGGCACCCACCACGGCGGGTCCTCCAGGATCACGCCGGCGACCAGGTGCGGCGCGTCGGCCGCGACGAAGGCGGCGATCCGCGCGCCCATCGAGTGCCCGACCACGAGCGTCTTGCGCCCGGTCGCATCGAGCAGGTCGCCGAGGATGTCGATCGCGTCCTGCACCATCACGTCGGTCGACGGGACACCCACGTGCTCGGGCTGCCGCCCCGGCGAGCGGCCGTGGCCGCGCGCGTCGGGAGCGACGATGTGGAAGTCACCGCCCCAGCGGTCGACGGCGTCGCCGAAGCAGGCGCCGGACTCGACGGCGCCGTGCAGGATCAGGACGGCGGGCGCATCGGCGGCATCCCGGCCGAAGTGGCGGACGAACAGGTCGGTTCCCACAGGTCTTCTCTCTATCGGTGAGTCACGGTCAGATGGTGGCAGACCGGACGACGTTCCGCAGCGCGCCGTCTCGGGCCACGGATCGGCTCCGGTCGGATCAGTCAGGTCGGTCAGGTCGGTCAGGTCGGTCAGGTCGGTCAGGACGTCAAGTCGTCAGGTGGGCAGCTCGGCCTCGGGCGTCGCGGCGACGAGCGCCTGCGTGCACGGGTGCTGCGGCGAGCGGAAGATCTCCTCGGACGGGCCGGTCTCGACGATCCGGCCGCGCTGCATGACCGCGACCCGGTCGCTGTAGAGCCGGATCACTGCCAGGTCGTGGCTGACGTGCAGAAACGAGATCCCGTGGTCGCGCTGCAGATCCGCGAGCAGGTTGAGGATCTGGGCGCGGACCGACACGTCGAGCGCCGAGGTGGGCTCGTCGGCGATGATCAGGTCCGGCTTCAGCGCGAGCGCCCGCGCCACGGCGACCCGCTGCAGCTGACCGCCGGACGCCTCGTGCGGGTAGCGCCCGAGGTAGTCGGGGCCGAGGCCCACCGACGCGAGGAGCTCGACCAGCTCGGACGTCGACGTCGTCTCACCGTGCGCGCGCAAGACGTTCTCCAGCGTCTGGCGCACGGTCTGGCGCGGGTTGAGCGACGCGAGCGGGTCCTGGAAGACCATCGCGACCCGGCGCCGGAGCCGACGCAGGCCACGGCGCCCGAGCGCGGCGACGTCGTCACCGTCGGTGCGGACCGTGCCGGACGTCGGCACGACCAGGCCGTTGACCATCCGGGCGAGCGTCGACTTCCCGGACCCCGACTCGCCGACCAGGCCGACGGCCTCCCCGCGCCCGACCGTCAACGAGACGCCGTCGACCGCGAGGAGGCCCGCACCACGGCGGCCGAAGCCGCCCGGGGTGCGGAACCGCTTGCTGACGTCGGTCATCTCGACGATCGGCGTGCTCACTGGATTACCTTCCTCACGTCGGCAGGAACAACTGACCTGCTGATGCACCCCTGGTCCCCACCGGACCACCGCCAACGTTGCTCG
>NZ_BAABAC010000048.1:0-16020 GCF_039537225.1 Nocardioides ginsengisoli | reverse complement strand
CCCGGGCCGAGCGGCCCGGCGAGGCGCGCCTCATCCGCCGCTACGGCGACGACGCCGGCCTCGCCCAGGCCGCGGCCGTCGCCGCGAGCGGCTGGCCGGACGACGAGCTGCTCGCGCCGATCGCCGACGGGCTGTCCACGGTGTGGGCCGAGCTCTTCTTCGGGGTGACCCACGAGGGCGCGGCCGACGTCGACGACCTTCTCGACCGCCGTACCCGGATCGGGCTGGTGCCGGCCGACCGGGCGCTCGCCCTGCCGGCTGCCGAGAAGGTTCTGGAAATCTGCGCCGCGCGCCGATGAGTTCCGCCCCTGCGCGCAGTCTCCTCATCAGGCAGACTGGCGAGAGCAAGGGGCGCGACGATGGGGAGCATGGTGACGGAGCAGACGCAGACCGGACCCGCGAGTGACGAGCTGGCCGACTTCGATGCACTGACCGGCCGCTACCAGCGTGAGCTGATGGCGCACTGCTATCGGATGAGCGGCTCGGTGCACGAGGCCGAGGACCTGGTCCAGGAGACCTTCCTGCGCGCCTGGAAGGCGTCGGCGAGCTTCCAGGGCCGCAGCTCCGTGCGCACCTGGCTCTACAAGATCGCCACCAACGTGTGCCTGACCAACCTCGAGAACAAGCCGCGCCGCCCGCTCCCCACCGGCCTTGGCACCGCCGACTCCTCACCGGCCGACGAGCTCGTCGAGGACTACGAGGTCCCGTGGCTCGAGCCGATCCCCGACGCGGCGGTCGAGGTCGCCGAGCGTGACACGATCCGCCTCGCGTTCGTCGCCGCGCTCCAGCACCTGCCGGCGCGCCAGCGCGCGGTGCTCATCCTGCGCGACGTCCTGCGCTGGTCCGCCGCCGAGACGGCGACCGCCCTCGACACCACCACCGCCGCCGTCAACTCCGCCCTGCAGCGCGCGCACGCCCAGCTCGCCGAGCGCGGACTCACCCCCGACACCGTCGAGCCCGACCTCGAGCCGGCCCAGCGCCAGCTGCTCGACGCCTACCTCGCCGCCTTCTGGCGCAAGGACATCGACCAGATCGTCCAGCTCCTCAAGTACGACGCCACCTGGGACATGCCGCCCTTCCTCAACCACTACCGCGGGGTCGAGGCGATCGGCGAGCTCATCGGCACCAAGTGCCCCGGCGGCTGCAACGACATGCCGATGGTCGAGACGGTGGCCAACGGCCAGCCGGCGTTCGGCCTCTACATGCGCCACCCCGACGGCCACTTCGAGCCCTTCCACCTGCAGGTGCTGCAGATGGCCGGCAGCGGCGACGAGCAGCGGGTCGAGCACGTGACCGCCTTCTTCGACCGGCGCCTGTTCCCCCGCTTCGGGTTGCCGGAGCAGCTGCCGGCCGACTACGTGCCGGTTCCGGGCGCGCCCGCCTGCGCGGGCTGACCCCGATGACCGCCGCGCCCGTCCCGGCCGGCCTCGTCCCGGGACTGGACCTGCTGCAGCGCGCGCTCGACTACACCCGCGGCGCGCTGGCCACCATCACCTGCGCCGACGTCGACCGACCCACGCCGTGTGCCGGCTGGACGCTCGCCGACCTGCTCGCCCACATGGAGGACGCCCTCGACGCCTTCGCCGAGGCGGCCGACGGCGCGGTCGGGCTGCACAGCGCGGCGCCCGCGCCGCTCGAGGTCCGGGTCCGCAGTCTGCAGACCAAGGCGTGCGGCCTGCTGGCGGCCTGGATGCGGGCGGACTCGTCGTACGTCACGATCGGGGGGCACCCGCTGCCCATCGACGCCATCGCCCGGCTGGCGGCGCTCGAGATCGCCGTCCACGGCTGGGACGTCGGGGTCACCACCGGCCGCGGCACACCCTTGCCCGAGCCCCTCGCCGACTCGCTGCTGCCGACCGCGCTGCGGATCGCGCTCGAGGGCGACGAGCGGTTCGCGCTGCCGGTCCCGGTGGCCACCGACGCGCCCTCGGGCGATCACGTCCTCGCGCTGCTCGGGCGGCACAGCCGGCCGGCGTAGTCAGCCGGCCGAGTCAGCCGGCGTCGTCAGCCGGCCGGCAGCGCGACGTACGTCGTGTCGAGGTACTCCTCGATGCCCTCGAAGCCGCCCTCGCGCCCGAACCCGCTCGCCTTCACGCCGCCGAACGGCGCCGCCGGGTTGGAGACCAGGCCGGTGTTGATGCCGAGCATGCCGGTCTCGAGGCGCTCGGCGAGCCGGATGGTGCGGGCCAGGTCGCGGGTGAAGGCGTAGGCGGCGAGGCCGTACTCGGTGGCGTTCGCCAGCCGGATCGCGTCGTCCTCCTCGGTGAAGGTGGTGATCGGCGCGACCGGTCCGAAGATCTCGTTGCGGACCGCGTCGGCGTCGGCCGGGACGTCGGCCAGCACGGTCGGCGGGTAGAAGAAGCCGTCCCCCTCGGGTGCCCGGCCACCGGTGAGCAGCCGCGCGCCGCGGTCGACGGCGTCGTCGACGATCGCGGAGACCGAGGCGACCGCCTTCTCGTCGATGAGCGGACCGACCTGGACGCCGACCTCCTGGCCGCGCCCCACCTTGAGCGCGCCCATCCGCGCGGCGAGCTTGCTGCCGAACTCCTCGGCGACCGAGGCCTCGACGAGGAAGCGGTTGGCCGACGTACAGGCCTCGCCCATGTTGCGCATCTTGGCGATCATCGCGCCCTCGACGGCGGCGTCGAGGTCGGCGTCGGCGAACACCAGGAAGGGCGCGTTGCCGCCGAGCTCCATCGACACCCGCTGGAGCTGTCCGGCGGACTGCTCGACGAGCCGCTTCCCGACCCCGGTCGAGCCGGTGAAGCTCACCTTGCGCAGCCGCGCGTCGGCCTGCAGCGTCCGGCTGAGGCCACCGGAGTCGGACGTCGTCACGATGTTGAGGACGCCGGCCGGCAGGCCCGCCTCCTCCATCAGCGCGGCGAGCAGCAGCATCGTCAGCGGGGTCTGCGCGGCGGGCTTGACCACCATCGTGCAGCCGGCCGCGACGGCGGGGCCGATCTTGCGGGTGCCCATCGCGAGCGGGAAGTTCCACGGGGTGATGAACAGGCACGGACCGACCGGCTTGCGGACGGTCAGCAGCCGGCTGCCACCGGCCGGGTTCTGCATCCAGCGACCGTGGATCCGGACCGCCTCCTCGGAGAACCAGCGCAGGAACTCGGCCCCGTAGGTCACCTCGCCCTTCGCCTCCGCGATCGGCTTGCCCATCTCGAGGCTCATCACCAGCGCCAGGTCGTCGGCGTGCAGCGTCACCAGTCCGAACGCCCGCCGCAGGATCTCCCCGCGCTCGCGCGGCGGGGTCGCCGCCCACCCGTCCTGCGCCTTGACCGCCGCGTCGAGCGCCGCCTTGGCGTCGTCGAGCGTGCCGTCGGCGACATCGGTCAGGACCGAGCCGTCGGCCGGGTCGAGGACGTCGATCCGACCGCCGCCGCTCGGCGGGACCCAGGCGCCGCCGACGTACAGCTGGCGGCGCGACTCGGGCAGCAGGTGGTGCAGGCGCTCGCGAAAGGTCATGGGCCCACTCTGGCACTCGCCCGGTCACGCCGCGAGAGCCAAAAGAGCAACCCACCGCGACCACGCGCGAGTGATCCTGAGAACGCGTGCGGCGGCCTGGCCGCCCCAACAACCTCTCGCCCAGCGAACATCAACCACGGCCCGGCAGCGCGGCGAAGCCGCCCCCCGGCAGCTTGCTGCCCCCAGGGCAGGCGCAGACGCGCTCGCCCCATCGGCCCGGTCTGGCCGCCATGCGACCTCGCACCCAGCGAACCTCGACCGCGGCCCGGCAGCGCGGCGAAGCCGCCCCCCGGCAGCTTGCTGCCCCCAGGGCAGGCGCAGACGCGCTCGCCCCATCGGCCGGGTCTGGCCGCCATGCGACCTCGCACCCAGCGAACCTCGACCGCGGCCCGGCAGCGCGGCGAAGCCGCCCCCCGGCAGCTTGCTGCCCCCAGGGCAGGCGGAGACGCGCTCGGGCCATCCAAAACGGAGAGAGCCCCTCATTGCATGGGGTCAACGAGGGGCTCAGTCGTATCGGTGCTCCCTCCGAAGTACGACTGATCTCACGATAGCGCGCGGACGGTGAGGGTCAAACCCGGATCCCGATTTTTCCCCGATCGGTGACCGGTGTTCGGGACCTAGGTCCTATCCGGGATCCGGGTTAGCGTGCCCCGCGCAGGAATGCCTCGAGCAGTGGGCCGGCGGTGCGGGAGCCGGACTCGCCGGTGTTGACGAAGACGGCGACGGCGAGGTCGCCGTGGGCGGCGACCATCCAGGCGTGCGTGCGGACCGTGCCCTTGTCGTCGTACTCGGCGGTGCCGGTCTTGGCGATCACGGGGGCGCCGGGGAGGCCGAGCAGGCCGCGGCCGCTGCCCTCGGTGACGACACCGCGGAGCATGGTGCGCAGCTCGCGGGCCTCGACGGCGGTGAGGGGCTTGGCGGCGGCGGGGACGGCGACGTCGACCTGGTCGACGAGGCGGGGGACGACGGTCTTGCCGGCCTGGATGCTCGCGATCACGGTGGCCATTGCCATCGGCGAGGCGAGGATCTTGCCCTGGCCGATCATGTCGGCGGCGCCCTCGGTGTCGCTGGCGGCGGGCGGCACCGCCCCGAAGTACGACGGGAAGCCGAGGTCGTGGTCGACGCCGAGGCCGAGGGTGGCGGCGGCCGCGCTGAGGTCGCCGTCGGTGAGCTTGGCGCGCTGGCTGATGAAGGCGGTGTTGCAGGACTGGGCGAGCGCGCGGCGCAGCGCGATGGTGCCGATAGCGGAGGCCGGGTAGTCGGAGTAGTTCTTGAACTGCTTGCCGTTGACGTTGACCGTCGGCGTGCAGGGCACCGGCGAGTCGGGGGTGAGCCCGGCGCGCAGCAGGGCGAGCGAGGTGACCATCTTGAACGTCGACCCGGGCGCGAACTGCCCGAAGGTGGCGTAGTTCTGCCCACCGGTGCCGGAGCCGTTGGCGGCGGCCAGGATCGCGCCGTCGCTGGGGCGGAGGGCGACCAGCGCGCTGGCCGGGCCGGTGTGGGCGAGGACCTGCTCGGCGAGCGTCTGGAGTCGCTGGTCGAGGGTGATCGCGAGCGGCTTGCCGGCGACGGCGTCGTGGCGGAACAGGACGGTGCGCTGCGCGGTGTCGGCCTTCGGGTCGAGGTAGACGACCCGGCCGGGGGCGCCGCGGAGCTGGTCGTCGTAGCGCGCCTGCAGGCCGGAGACGCCGGCGGTGTCGCCGTTGCGGTAGACGTCGGGGCTCTTCTTCACCATCTCGGCGGTCACCGGGCCGACCCGCCCGAGGATCGGCGCCGCGAAGTCGCGGGTCGGGGCGAGGGCGAGCTGGGCGCTGAGCTGGGAGAAGCCGGCGATGTCGGCGGCACGCGCGTCGACGGCGGGCGGGATCTGGTCGGCGCGGTAGGTGATCGCCTCGACGAAGGCGCGGGGGCCGGCGGTCCGGACCGCCTTGACGTAGGCCGGCACGTCGATGCCCACGAGCGTGGCCAGGGCGCGGGCCGAGGCGGGCGCCTGGGCGGCGGGCACCTTGCCGCGGTCGATGCCGAAGCGCATCACGGCGCGCTCGGTGACCAGCACCTGGCCGCGCGCACCGGTGATGTCGCCGCGGTCGGACGGCTGGGTGACGGCGTCGAGGACGTCGCCCTCCTTGAGATCGGGCTGGACGACGTCGGGCGCCCAGATCACCGACCAGGCGTCGCCGCTGCCGTGGACCAGCCCGACGGTGGTCTGGTAGGTCCACGGGTCGGCCCCCGCGGAGACCGGCCACGACCAGGCGAGCGTCGCACTCGGCTGCTTGGCGCCGGCGTCGACCTTGGCGACCTTCACGGTGGGCGCGATGCCATCCATCTTGGCGATGACGTCGGCGTAGTTCTTCGCGACCGTCGTGCCCTGCATGCCGTCGTAAGCGAGGGCGGCGAGGGGGTCGGACGTCGCGTCGGCCGCGGGCGCCGCGGCCGCGGTGAGCGCGTCGGCGAGCTTGCGGGCGACGGCCGCTGCGGCGTCGTCGGAGCTCGAGCCTCCGCCGGAGCACGCGCTCAAGCCGCCCACGAGCACGCCGAGGGCCACCAGGACTGCCGAGATCCGCCGCATGACGAACTTTCTACCAGCGCCCCGCGACACAACCCCCGGCGCGCGCCTCAGCGATGACCGCCGAGGAAGGCGATCCCGCGCACCGATCCGTCGACGATGTCGGACACGTGCGCCCGGAAGCCGGGGCAGGTCGCGATGTCGTGCGCGCGGCACTCCAGCGCGTGCTGGGTCATGTGCCGGGAGCGCTCGAGCTCGGCCTGGCGGCGGTCGAGCTCGTCGAGGTGGGCGCGCAGCGCGTCACGGCGGCCGTCGGCGGAGGAGTCGACGAGGACCCGGATCTGGTCGAGGCTCATCCCCGACGCCTTGCTCGCGAGGATGACGGCGACCCGGTAGGCGTCGTCCTCGACGTAGACCCGCCGTCCGGCGCTGTCGCGCGCGGGGAGGAGGAGGCCCTTGTCCTCCCAGTGGCGCAGCACGTGCGGCTCCAGCTCGAACCGCTCCGCCAGCTCGCCGACGGTCCATCGCACACCCGGACTTGACTTCATGTTGACATGAAGTCACACGCTTCTGACCTGCGCAAGTCCTGAACCGCGTGCAAGGAGAAGACATGACCCCGCTGACCTACGATGTCGCCGTGATCGGCGCCGGCTCGGCCGGCCTGCAGGCGGCCCAGACCCTCGGCCGGATGCACCAGACCACCGTGGTGCTCGGCACCGACCGCTACCGCAACGACCCGGCGACCCACATGCACAACTTCCTCGGCCACGACGGCCAGCCGCCGGCGGAGCTCCGCGTCGCCGCCCGCAAGGACGCCGAGGCGTACGACGACGTGCGCTTCGTCGAGGCCGAGGTCACCCGGATCTCCGGCGAGCTGGGCGCCTTCGTCCTCGAGCTCGCCGGCGACGAGCCGGTCCGCGCCCGCCGCGTCGTGCTCGCCACCGGCGTCCACGACACGCTGCCCGCCGTCCCCGGGCTGGCCGAGCAGTTCGGCGACCTGGTGGCGCACTGCCCGTTCTGCCACGGCCACGAGTTCGCCGGCGCCCGCGTCGGCATCCTCGGCTCCGCCCCGCACACCGCCGCGATGGCCTCGATGCTGCGGCCCATCGCCGGCGAGCTGGTCGTGCTGACCGACGGCGCGCGCCTCGACGACGCGACCGCCGCAAGCCTCGACCTGCTGGGCGCAGAGGTGGCGACGGCGCCGGTGACCGCGGTCCGCCGTACCGACGACGGGCTGGAGGTCGACCTCGACGGCGCGCCGCCGATCACGCTGGGCGGGATGTTCGCGAAGACCGCATGGGCGCCGACCGCCCCCTTCGCCGAACAGCTCGGCCTCGACGTCTCCGAGCTGGGCGCGGTGCTCGTCGACGGCTTCGGCCGCACCAACGTCCCAGGCGTGTACGCCGCCGGCGACCTCGCTCAGGGACCGGGCATGCCGATGCCGATGGCATCCGTCCTCGTGGCCGCCGCGGGCGGGCTGCTCGCCGGAGCCGCGTGCGTGCAGGATGCGGCGCTGAACCGGATCGCCTAATACCAGCCGAACTGCTGGGAGTGCTGCCACGCCTTCTGCACGCTGCCGTACCGCGCAGCGACGTAGGCCAGCCCCCAGCGGATCTGCGTCTCCGGGTTGGTGCGCCAGTCGGCGCCGACGACGCCCATCTTCTCGGCGGGCAGCGACTGCGGGATGCCGTAGGCGCCCGAGGTCGGGTTCTCGGCCAGGTGGTTCCAGCCCGACTCGCGGGTCCAGAGCGCGTCGAGATAGGGCCACTGGTCGTTCGGGAAGCCGAACTCGATCATCAGCTGATAGCCCAGCGCGCGGTTGGAGCCGCGGTCGACGTCGGCAGGCGGCGTCGGCGGCGGGAGGTGCTTCGCGATCCGCTCGGCGCGGCGGGCGAGCTGGGCCATGATCGCGGCGTCCGGGATGTCAGCCGCGCGGGCGCCCTCGGGTGCGACCGACGGCGGGGCCGACACGGGGTCGCTCGCGGCCGGCGTCGGGCCCGACGGCCCCGACGGCCCCGACGGCCCCGACAGCGACGCGGAGGTGGTGGCCGGCGGCGGGTCGGCACCGGGCGTCGTACTGCCGCAGGCGTACAGCAACGCGGCCGCCGCACAGGCGGCGGCCGCGCGCACGCGACGGGGGACCCCCATGGGGTCACACCGTAGGTCAGTCCTGGGGACGGCGCGAACGCTTCGGCGGGCCGAAGTCGCGCTGCAGCTCGATGAGCTTGCCGCTGATGCGGGTCTGCTTGAGCTTCTCCCACGCCTCGTCGGGCAGCTTCGCGGGCAGCTCGACGATGGAGTAGTCAGGGCGGATCGTGATCTTGCCGAAGTCGCGCCGGTCGAGGCCGCCCTCGTTGGCGAGCGCGCCCACGATCTGGCGGGGCTCGACGCGGTGGCGCTTGCCGACCTGGATCTTGTACGACGTCAGGTTGCCGCCCGAGCGCGGCCCGCGGTCGCGGTCGCCCCGGTCACGACCACCACGGTCGCCGCGGTCGCCACGGTCGAAGCGGTCGCCGCGGTCACGGTCGAGCTCGCGGCGCGGACGGCGCTCCGGCTCCGGCTCGGGCTCGAGCAGCAGCGGGGTGTCGCCCTGCATCGCGATCGCCAGCGCGGCCGCGACGTCGACCTCGGGGACGTCGTGCTCGCGGATGTAGTGGCTGACGACGTCGCGGAAGAACTCGATCCGCGGCGACTCGAGGGCCGCGGTGATCTGGTCGTCGAACCGGCTCAGCCGGGACTCGTTGATCGCCTCGACGCTGGGCAGCTGCATCTGCTCGAGCGTGGAGCGGGTCGCCTTCTCGATGTGCTTGAGCAGGTAGCGCTCGCGCGGGGTGATGAAGGAGATCGCGTCACCGCTGCGGCCGGCGCGGCCGGTGCGGCCGATCCGGTGGACGTAGGCCTCGGTGTCGGTGGGGATGTCGTAGTTGAAGACGTGGCTGATCCGGGGCACGTCGATGCCGCGCGCGGCGACGTCGGTGGCGACCAGGATGTCGAGCTTGCCGTCCTTGAGCTGGTTGACGGTCCGCTCGCGCTGCGCCTGGACGATGTCGCCGTTGATGGCGGCGGCGCTGTAGCCGCGGGCGCGCAGCTTCTCCGCGAGCGTCTCGGTCTCGTTCTTGGTGCGGACGAAGACGATCGCACCCTCGAAGTTCTCGACCTCGAGGATCCGGGTGAGGGCGTCGACCTTCTGCGGGTAGCTGACCATCAGGTAGCGCTGGGTGATGTTCTCGGCGGTCCGGGTCTTGCGCTCGATGGCGATCTCGACCGGGTCCTTGAGGTAGGTCTGCGACAGCGCGCGGATCTGCTTCGGCATGGTGGCCGAGAACAGCGCGACCTGCTTGTCGACGGGGGTGTCGGCGAGGATCGTCTCGACGTCCTCGGCGAAGCCCATGTTGAGCATCTCGTCGGCCTCGTCGAGGACGAGGAAGCGCAGCTCGGTGAGGTCGAGCGTGCCCTTCTCGAGGTGGTCCATGATCCGGCCGGGCGTGCCGACGACGATGTGGACGCCGCGACGCAGCGCCGAGAGCTGGACGCCGTAGCCCTGGCCGCCGTAGACCGGCAGCACGCTGACGCCGCGCAGGTTGGCGGCGTACTTCTCGAACGCCTCGCAGACCTGCAGCGCGAGCTCGCGGGTGGGGGCGAGCACCAGCGCCTGCGGCTTCTTCTGCGCCATGTCGAGCTGGTCGAGGATGGGCAGCGCGAACGCCGCCGTCTTGCCGGTTCCGGTCTGGGCGAGGCCCATCACGTCGCGACCCTCGAGCAGGTGCGGGATGGTCTGCGCCTGGATCGCGGACGGCGTCTCGTAGCCGACGTCCTTGAGGGCTTTCAGGATCCGCTCGCCGAGACCGAGGTCGGCAAACGTGGCGGTCTCGTTCTCTGCGGTCTCACTCACCCGACAAGGGTAGTGCCGTGAGCCTTCTCACCCCTGATCGTCGGCGCGGTGCGCTCAGTCACGCTCGACCAGGGAGTAGGACCCGGGACATTGGTCCCGGGGTCCCGGAACCGTCCGTATCTAGGAGAACGCCGCCCTCTCGACGTACCGTCCTCGACGGGAGAGTAAAGAGGGAGAAGCACGTTGACTCGTTGGACGAGGGTGCCGCTGGCACTGCTGCTCGGGGCCGTCCTGGCCATCACCGCGACCGTTGCGGGCACGGCCACGCCGGCGCAGGCCGCCGCGAAGCCGGGTCCGGTCGGCGCCGTCACCGCGACCGGCCGCCTCGCCGGGGGCAAGGCGAACGTCGCGCTGAGCTGGCCGAAGGCCACCGGCGCGCGCAGCTACCAGGTGCTGTGGTCGACGTCGCCCGCGATGCGCAAGCCCCACAAGGCCGGCGTCCGCAAGCGGAGCTACACCGTCCGCGGGCTCGCGCTCGGGCGTACCTGGTGCTTCCAGGTCCGGGGCGTCAACGGCCGCAAGCTGGGCAAGCGCTCGCCGGTCGTGTGCCGCCGGGTCGACCGGGTCGGCCAGGCCAGCCCGGTGTGGGTGCACGCGCAGCAGCTGCGCAGCACCGCCTCCGGCCCGCGGGTCGACCTGACCGTGCGCTGGCCGCGGCTGGCCGGCGCGACGTCGTACGAGCTGGACTACCGGCAGGCCAACGACCTCGTCGTCCAGGCCGCCGGCAAGGCCACGCAGCGGGTGCCCAGCTCGGGCGCCGGCGGCGAGCAGGAGACCGTCGTCCCGGGGCTGCTCCCCAACCGGACCTACTGCTTCCAGGTCCGCGGCATGGGCGGCGGTGGCCCGGGGCTGCGCTCGCAGCGGCACTGCAAGGTGACCATGCCCGCCGACCGTGGGCCGCTGTCGCCGTCGGCCTCGATCGACGTCAACGTCACCTCGTGGAACATCTGCGCGGTCGTCTCCGGCTGCCACGCGTGGGGCCCGCGCCGAGACGGCATCGCGAAGCGGATCCGCGCCCTCAGCTCCGACCTGGTCGCCATCCAGGAGGCGGGCATGAACAGCGGTCACACCGTGGACGCCACCGCCGACCTCAACCGGCTGCTCAGCGCCGACTACGGCGTCGGCTGCACCTCGGGCCTGGGCCGCGACCGGATCCTCTACTACAAGAAGAGCACCTACCGGGTCGTCCCGAGCGGCGCCTCGGGCGACACGATCTTCAAGGACGGCGCCGGCCGGTACGTCGGCGGCGCCTGCTGGGTCACCGTCGAGGACCTCGCGACCCAGACCCCGATCACCGTCGCCAGCCTGCACCTCAAGGTCGGCTCCACGACCGCGGACGACGACCAGCGGCGCGCCGAGGCGGCCCAGCTGGTCCGCGCCATCGGCGCCGGCGCGGGCGACCGCGTGCTGCTCGTCGGCGACTTCAACTCCAGCCGCAGCCGCCCGACCGACAAGTCCGGTGACTACCTGGTCGACATCGGCATGCGCGACTCCTACGACATCGCTGCTCGCTACGACTCGAAGACCCACTACGCCTCCGCCCACGGATGGGGCGTGGTCGCGGGGACGACGACGATGTGGGGCGCGCACGTCGACCGCGTCTTCAGCACCCCCGGCATCCACGTCGCGAGCTGGCGGGTGGCCGAGCCGATGAGCGGCGGCCGCTACACCGACCTGCTCTCCGACCACGGACCGCTTCAGGTCGCGCTCCAGGTGCCGATCTCCTAATGTCCTGAGCTACGAGACGACCGCACTGGCGATGGGGGAACTGTGACGGTACGTGCGATGGCGCTCGGCCTGCTGGCCGGCGCGCTGAGCGTCGGCGGGCTGCTCGCGGCCCCGACGCCGGCTCACGCGGAGGTGTCCGCCCGCAAGGCGGAGGCGGTCACCGGTCTGCGGCTGGCGAAGCCGACGACGTCGGGCGACCGGGCCGGGTTCACGGCGAAGTGGCGGCGGACGACGGGCGCGCGCGGCTACCGGCTGCGCTGGTCGACCTCGCCGACGATGAGCCCGGCGACGGGTGCGGGGCCGCGTGGGACGTCGTACGTGCTGCGCAACCTGCCCCAGGGCGTGTCCGTGTGCGTGCAGGTCCGCGCCAAGCTGCGCTCCGGCAAGGGGCCGTGGTCGCCGGTCGTGTGCCGCACGACGCCGCGCCTCGACCGGGTCGCACCGCCGTGGGTCGACGGGCAGCGGCTCGAGGGGGCGCCCGCGAGCACCGTGGCGGTCACGCTCACCTGGCCGCGCACGATCGGCGCGACGTCGTACCAGGTCGACTGGGCGCCGGGCTCCGGCGACGTCCAGCGCAGCTCGGCGAAGAAGACGGGCGGCGCGGCCGTGTCCGGCACGCCGGCCGAGCACCGCACGATCGGCGGGCTCACGCCGAACCGGACGTACTGCTTCCAGGTCCGCGCCGTCGGCAAGTGGGGCACGGGGTTGCGCAGCACGAAGGCCTGCAAGCTCACCATGCCGCTCGACCGGGGGGTGCCGGCGTCGTCCTTCGGGCTGACCATGGCCACCTGGAACGTCTGTAGCTACATGTGCAGGAGCTGGAGCGCCCGCAGCGCCGCCGTCAACGCCCGGATCGTCAACGACATGGACGCCGACGTGGTCGCCGTCCAGGAGGCGCTCAACGCGACGCCGACGATGAACGCCGGACTCACCGGCTACACCCGCGCCTGCCAGGTCGGCGACAACAACCCGGCCCCGCTGCCCGGCACGCAGGCCGGCCGGCAGTCGCTGTTCGTCCGCACCTCGAGCTATGCGGTCGTGCCGGGCACCAACCGCGGCATCCTGTTCTCGCCGGTCAGCGGCGAGGACAACACCAAGGGCGCCTGCTGGGTCGAGCTGATCGACCGCGCCTCAGGCCAGCATGTCGTCGTGGTGAGCGTCCACCTGATGCCCGGCGGCGCGGCGCGCCACGACCGCTACCGCGGCGCGCAGATGCAGGCGCTGCTCACCGCGATCGCCGCGCGCTACCCGGCCGGCGCGCCGCCGATCGTGCTCGGCGGCGACCTCAACTCCTACCGTGGCAAGTACGACGACCTGCCGCGCGTCCGGCTCGAGGCCGCCGGCTTCCGCGACGCCTTCGAGGTCGCGGGCCACTACGGCTCGCCGACCTTCCGCAGCTCGATGAACAACTGGAGCGTCGTCCCGCGCTCGATCTACCCGTGGGGCAACCACCTCGACCACGTCTTCGCCTCGGCCGGCGTCCACGTCGCGAGCTGGCGGCTCGACGAGCCGACGACCGCGACCGCCGCGGGGGATCGCTACAGCCGGCTGCTCTCCGACCACAGCCCGGTGATCGTGTCGCTGCTCATCCCCGCCGCGGCGCTCACGCCCCGCTGACGCTCACTCCACGGTGACGGACTTGGCCAGGTTGCGCGGCTTGTCGATGTCGTGACCGAGGCTGAGGGCCGCGTGATAGGCGAGCACCTGCAGCGGGATGGTGAGCAGGATCGGGTCCAGCTCGCGCTCGTTGCGGGGGATGTCGATCCGGTCGGCGGGGACGTCGCCGAGGTCGACGCCGGGGTGGGTGATCACGACGAGCGGACCGCCGCGGGCGGCGATCTCGTGCAGGGCCGCGACATTGCGCTCGACCAGCTCGTCGTCCGGGACGATGGCGACGGTCGGGACCTCGGGTGAGATCAGCGCCAGCGGGCCGTGCTTGAGCTCGCTGGTCTGGTAGGCCTCGGCGTGCCGGTAGCTGATCTCCTTGAACTTCTGGGCGCCCTCGCGCGCGACCGGGAAGCCGCGCACCCGGCCCACGAAGAACAGGCTCTCGGCCGCGCCGAGCTGCTGGGCGACGGTGGCGAGGTGGTCCTCCATCGCGAGGACCTGCTCGATCTGGCCCGGGATCGCGGTCAGGCCGTTGATCAGCCGACGGCCGTCGGCGATGGACAGGTCGCGGACCCGGCCGAGCTGGATCGCGAGCATCGCGAAGGCGAGGTACATGTTGGTCAGCGCCTTGGTGGAGGCGACCGCGACCTCGGGGCCGGCGTGCAGGTAGATGCCGCCGTCGACCTCGCGGGCGATCGCGGAGCCGACCACGTTGACCAGGCCGATCACGAAGCCGCCCTTGCGGCGCACCTCCTGGACGGCGAGCAGGGTGTCGATCGTCTCGCCGGACTGGGTCACGGCGACGTACAGCGTGTCGGGCTCGACGATCGGGTTGCGGTAGCGGAACTCGCTCGCCGCCTCCGCGTCGGCGGGCACGCGGGCCAGCTCCTCGATGAGGGAGGCGCCCATCTGGCCGACGTAGTAGGCCGAGCCGCAGCCCAGGATCTTGACCCGCTTGATCGCGCGCAGCTCGCGCGCGTCGAGGTTGAGGCCGCCGAGGTGGCCGGTGCCGAAGCGCTCGTCGAGGCGTCCGCGCAGCACCGCCTCCGCGCGGGCGGGCTGCTCGAGCATCTCCTTGTGCATGAACGAGTCGTGCTCGCCGGCGTCGTAGGCCGCCGGGTCGATGTCGACCTTGTTGGCGCGGCGGTCGGTGGCCGAGAAGCCGGTGGCGTCGAGCCGGTACGTCGTGAACCCGCCGGCCGTGACGGTGGCCATCTCGCCGTCGTCGAGGTGCGCGACCGTCGTGGTGTAGCGGACCAGCGCGGCCAGGTCGGACGCGACGTGCATCTCGTGGTTGCCGACGCCGATGATCAGCGGGCTGCCGTTGCGGGCGACGACGATCCGGTCGGGGAAGTCGGCGTGGGTGACGGCGATGCCGTAGGTGCCCTCGATCCGCGAGAGCGCGTCGGCCGTGCGGGCCTCGAGGGTCTTGGCGGTGGAGCGGCCGATCAGGTGGGCGAGCACCTCGGTGTCGGTGTCGGAGCGCAGGTCGACGCCGTCGGCGGTGAGCTCGGCGCGCAGCGCGGCGGCGTTGTCGATGATGCCGTTGTGGACGACGGCGACCCGCTCGACGGCGTCGGTGTGCGGGTGCGCGTTGACGTCATTGGCCGGACCGTGGGTCGCCCACCGGGTGTGGCCGATGCCGACCTTGCCGCCGAAGCGCTTGGGCAGTCCCTCCGACAGGTCACGGACGCGCCCCGCCTTCTTGGCGACCTTCAGGCCGCTGCTGCCGAGGACGGCGACGCCCGCGGAGTCGTAGCCGCGGTGCTCGAGGCGGGTGAGCCCCTCGATGAGCAGGGGTGCTGCCTGCTGGGTTCCGATGTAGCCGACGATGCCGCACATTCCTGGTTTCTCCCTCTCAGCCGTACACGATCCGACGCAGCTGCCGCTCCGACAGCTCGGGTGGCGCGACGACGGTCTGTCGCAGCTCCTCGCGGAGCCGGGCGAAGATCGCCTCGTTCTTGGCGCCATAGGTCTTCAGCTCCGCGTGTCGGCGACGGACCCACTCCTCCACGGACTCCTCGTGGAAGGCGAGGACGTCCTGGACCAGCCGCTGGGCCTGCGCCGCGTCGAGCCCGCTGCTCTCCTGGACGTGCCGGAGCAGGAGCGGGTCGACGTACACCGGAAGAGCGTGCACCCACGCCGGCGGCAATCGCAACTTCCTGCCCGATTTCGGGCAGGAACCGGCTGCATGATCCTGAGGCCGTTGGGACGACCGCCTGGGGTGGAGCGCGAGGGAGGCGGCGGGCGACGTTTCGGGGGTCCAGGTGGAGCGTCGGAGGCGATCACGGGCAATCGGTGGGGAACCGGTGGGGGATGTGCTACTTTGGTGAACACCAGGTGAACAGGAGGTGACCCATGACTGACGCGAACGTGACCACGCATCTCGAGATGCGATGGCTTCCCGTGACCGACGCCAACGGCCGTACTCGGATGGAGGCCGTCTGGGTCGAGGTCGGCCAGCCCGCGGCCGTGCACTCGCACGCAGCCTGACCCCAGCTCTTCGGCGAGCCGCTCCCGCGACAGGGAGCGGCTCGTCGCGCTTTTTTCCTGCCCACGGCAGGGCTGCTCGACGGCCGGGCGGGCACCGGGAGGGGCGTGCGCCGTTCACGCCCTGTTCACCAAGGTGACCCAGACCACATCTTGAGCCGGAATGGTTGACGTGTCATCGTTGGTTAGGAAGACTGTTGAGACTTCAACTAATCCACCCGAGCAAGGAGCACACCCGATGACCGAGAACGCTGCCCTCACCGACATCACCGGCGACTACACCCTCGACGTCTCGCACAGCCGCCTCGGCTTCGTGGCCCGC
>NZ_BAABAC010000047.1:0-24025 GCF_039537225.1 Nocardioides ginsengisoli | reverse complement strand
GCCCGCCCCGGCCGAAAGTGGCTCTCGCAGGAGCGACTTTCTGCCGGGTCGGCGTGATTCGGGCGCCAGTTTCTGCCGGGTCGGCGTGATTCGGGCGCCAGTTTCTGCCGGGTCGGCGTGATTCGGGCGCCAGTTTCTGCCGGGTCGGCGCGATTGGGGGGCTAGTTTCGGGCGGGTCAGCCCCAGTGGTCGCCCCAGCCCCACAGGTCCGGGGCGAGCTGCTCGTGCTGGTCCTCGATGCCGAACTTCCCGCGGAAGAACAGCATGGGCGTGGCGCGGTGTGGGGTCTCGAGCCGGACGACCCGTCCGATCACCACGTCGTGGTCGCCGGCCACCACGACATTGTCGACCGTGGCGTGCACCCGCATCAGCGTGCCGGGCAGGCTGGGGGTGCCCTCGGAGGACAGCTCCCACGCGAGCTCCTCGAACTTCCGGCCGCGGCTCGAGCCGAAGCGCCGGCACAGGTCCGCCTGGTCCTCGCCGAGCACGTTGACGGTGAACCGCCCCGACCGCCGGATCCGAGGCCACGCGCGACCCGAGTGGTCGGCGCAGAAGAGGACGAGCGGCGGCTCGAGCGAGACCGACGCGAAGGACTGGCAGGCGAAGCCGACCGGCTCGCCGTCGTCCAGGCCGGTCACGATCGTCACGCCGGTCGCGAAGTTGCCCATCGCGGCCCGCATCTCCAGCGGGGAAGGCTCGATTGCGGTGCTCATGCCGCCGACGCTAGCGAGGGATCCGCGCGGTGGCGGCGCACGTCCCGGTGAGTGACGGCCGGGCCGCGGAGCCGCCCCCGGACGCCGTACGACGACCCGGAATCGCCCGAGAACTCGGGGCTTCCCGGTCACTGGAACGGGTCGAGTCCCGTTGGCGCACGGCCACCTAGCGTGCGGAGCGTGACCGACCTGACCCATGATTCCACGCGACGCGAGCTGGCCACGGAGGCCGGCGTGCTGCGCTACCACGAGGCCGGCGACGGCCCGCCGTTGCTCATGCTGCACGGGTCGGGCCCGGGCGTGACCGGGTGGCGCAACTTCGGCGACAACCTCCCGGCGTTCGCCCCGCATTTCCGGTGCCTGGTGCTCGAGCTCCCGGGCTTCGGCGTCAGCGACACCACCGACCAGCACCCGATGGTGGCGGCCCTTCCGGCCGTGCAGCGCTTCCTCGACGGGCTCGGCCTCGACCAGGTCGACGTCATCGGGAACTCGATGGGCGGCGGCGTCGCGACCCGGCTCGCGATCAGCCAGCCCGAGCGGGTACGACGCCTGGTCACCGTCGGCGGCGTCGGCCGCAACATCTTCAGCCCCGCGCCCGGCGAGGGCATCAACCTGCTCGTGGAGTTCGTCGAGAACCCGACCCGCGAGAACCTCGTCGCCTGGCTGCGCTCGATGGTGTTCGACCAGTCCCTGGTGACCGAGGAGCTGATCGAGCAGCGCTGGGCGCTCGCGACCGAGCCGGACACCCTCGAGGTCGCGCGCCGGATGTACGGCCGGTCCGCGATCGCGGCCGCCTTCGCCGGCGCCGGGAGCTCGGACCAGGCCACGCCCGGTTGGGCGCAGTTCGACCAGATCAAGGCGCGCACCCTGCTCACGTGGGGCCGCGACGACCGGGTCAGCCCGCTCGACATGATGCTCATCCCGATGCGCACGATCCCCGACGTCGAGGTGCACGTGTTCGCCAACTGCGGCCACTGGGCGATGATCGAGCAGAAGCGTGCGTGGGAGCGGACCGTGCTGGCCTTCCTCACCGAGGACATGTCGGCCGAGGAGGCCGTCCGATGAGCGACTGGACCGAGGAGTTCGACTTCGTCGTCGTCGGCAGCGGCGGCGGCGGAATGACCGCCGCGCTGGCTGCCGTCGACGCCGGCCTGTCCGTGGTCGTGATCGAGAAGGGCGCCAAGTTCGGCGGCAGCACCGGCATCTCCGGTGGCGGCATCTGGGTCCCCAACAACCCGACGCTGCGCAAGGCCGGCCACGACGACTCCCGCGCGTCGGTGCTGGAGTACCTGACCACGATCACCGGCGGGAAGGTCGCCCCGACCCGGCTGGCGGCGTACGTCGACCACGGCCCCGCCGCGATGGAGCTCCTGGAGCGGTCGCGGTGGGTGCGGTTCGCCTGGACCAAGGGGTACGCCGACTACCACCCCGAGCTCCCCGGCGGCCGGCCCGCGGGCCGGTCGATCGAAGCCAAGCCGTTCGACACCCGCAAGCTGGGGGAGGACGAGGCCTTCCAGCGCCCCAACAACATGAAGGGCCCGCTCGGGCTCTGGGTCACCGCGAAGGACTACCACGACCTCGCCATGGTCAAGCGGACCTGGCAGGGCCGCCGCGCCTCGCTGCGCGCGGCCTGGCGGGTCAGCTCGAACGCCGTCCGTCGCCGCCACATGGCGACCGGCGGCCGGGCGCTCGTCGCGCGGATGCGCATGGCGCTCAAGGACGCCGGCGTCCCGCTGTGGCTGGAGACCACGATGACCTCGCTGGTCGTCGAGGACGGCCGCGTGACCGGCATCGTCGCCACGCGCAACGGCGCGGAGGTCCGGATCCACGGTCGCCAGGGCGTCCTGCTCGCGGCCGGCGGCTTCGACCACAACGCCGCGATGCGCGAGCGCCACCTCCCTGCCGGAGCGCGCCCGGACCACAGCCTCGGCGCCGTCGAGAACACCGGCGACGCGATCATCGCGGGCCAGGCGGCCGGCGGCGCGATCGACCTGATGGACGACGCCTGGTGGATGCCGTCGGTCACCCACCCGGCCGGGGCGACGATCCCGCTCGTCTCGGAGCGGGCGATCCCGGGGCAGGTGATCGTGGGGACCGACGGACGCCGGTTCACGAACGAGGCGTCGCCGTACGTCAACTTCGTCCACGACCAGCTCGCCAGCGGCAACGAGAAGGCCTGGCTGGTGATGGACTCGCGGGCCCGCTCGCGCTATCCGTTCGCACAGATCCTGCCGGGAGCCCCCTTCCCGCAAGGGTTCTACGACCAGGGGATCGTGCACCGCGCGGACACCGTGGCGGCGCTCGCCGCTGCGATCGGCGTACCCGCGGACGCGCTCGCCGCCACCGTCGACCGGTTCAACGGCTACGCCCGCACCGGGAAGGACGAGGAGTTCGGCCGCGGCGAGAGCGCGCACGACCGCTACTACGGCGACCCGACGTTGGCCAACCCCAACCTGGACGTCATCGACCGGGCGCCGTACTACGCCGTCCGGATCGAGGTCGGCGACCTCGGCACCAAGGGCGGTCTGGTCACCGACGACCGCGGCCAGGTGCTGCGGGAGGACGGCTCGGTCGTCGCCGGCCTCTACGCGACCGGCAACTGCGCCGCGTCGGTGATGGGCAACGACTACGCCGGGCCCGGCGCCACCATCGGCCCCTCGATCGTCTTCGGCTACCTGGCCGCGCGCCACGCCGCCGGCCTGTCCGACGACCGGAAGACCCCGCCCGCCGCAGTCGCGGCGGGCACGACCGTGCAGAACACCGCTGAGGAAGTGAGTTCGTGATGAGTGACGTGCTCGAGAGGATCGAGGCCCGCGCCGAGGAGATCGCCGCGCTGGGCCCCAGCAACGAGAAGCTGGGCCGGCTCGACGACCGTGCCGCCGAGCTGCTGCGGGAGACCGGCGTGATCCGGATGCTGCAGCCCGCGAAGTACGGCGGCGCCGAGGCGCACCCCGCCGAGTTCGCCGAGGCCGTGATGCGGCTGGCGAGCCTCGACGGCTCGACGGGCTGGGTCGCCGGCATCGTCGGCGTCCACCCGTGGGAGATGGCGATGTGCGACCCGCGGGTGCAGGAGGAGGTGTGGGGCGAGGACAACGACACGTGGATCGCGTCGCCGTACGCGCCGATGGGCGTCATCCGTCCGGTCGACGGGGGCTACGTCTTCAACGGGCGCTGGCAGTTCTCGTCCGGCACCGACCACTGCGACTGGATCTTCCTCGGCGCCTACCTCGGTGACGAGAACGGCGAGGCGATCATGCCGCCGCGGGTGCACCACGTGATCCTGCCGCGCTCGGACTACACGATCGTCGAGGACTCGTGGGACGTCGTCGGCCTGCGGGGCACCGGGTCCAAGGACATCATCGTCAAGGACGCGTTCATCCCCGACTACCGCGTCGTCGAGTTCGCCCGGTTCACCGACGGCAGCCAGCCGCGCGAGGCCGGGCTGACCAACCCGACGTACCACATCCCGTTCACCACGGCCTTCCCGCTCGGCATCACCTCGGCCGTCATCGGCATCGCCGAGGGGGCGCTCGCCGCGCACCTCGCCTACCAGCGGACCCGGGTCCAGATCACCGGCACCAAGGTGAAGGACGACCCGCACGTGCTGTTCGCGATCGGCCAGGCCGCAGCGGAGATCCACGCGTCGCGGGTGACCATGCTCGACAACGCCCGCAGCTTCTACGACAAGGCCGAGCGCGGCGAGGACGTGTCCTTCGCCGAGCGCGCGGCGTCGCGTCGTACCCAGGTCTCGGCGGCCTGGCGCGCGGTCCGAGCCATGGACGAGATCGTGGCGCGCTCGGGCGGCAACGGGATGCGGATGGACAACCCGATCCAGCGGTTCTGGCGCGACGGGCACATGGGCCTCGCCCACGCCATCCACGTGCCCGGGGCGGTGTTCCACGTGCAGTCGCTGACCGCGATGGACGTGACGCCGCCGCCCGGACCGATGCTCTCGATGATCTGACCCCTGCCACCTGAGACTGAGGAGAACAAGATGACCGCGATCCGTGGCCTCGGCTACCTGATCGTGCAGAGCCAGGACCTGCCCCGTTGGCGCGAGCTGACGGTGGACTGCCTGGCGATGCAGGAGACCGACGGGCCGGTGTCCGACGGCCTCTACCTGCGCATGGACGAGCGGTACGCGCGGCTCGTCGTCCTCCCCGGGGACGTCGACCGCGTGGTCGCCGTCGGCTGGGAGGTGCGCGACCAGTTCGGCCTCGCCGAGGTCGCCGCCGCCGTCGAGGCCGCCGGGGTGCCGTTCAAGGAGCTCGGCCAGGAGGAGTGCGACGAGCGCCGCGTCGAGGCGGCCATCCGCTTCGACGACCCCGCCGGTACGCCGGTCGAGGTGTTCTTCGGCCCGGTGCTCGACCACAGCCCGGTCCTGACCGGCCACGGCCAGACGTTCGTCACCGGTGAGCAGGGCATGGGCCACGTCGTCCTCCCGACCACGGTCGCCGAGGAGACGGTCGCCTTCTACACCGAGGTGCTCGGCTTCCTGCCGCGCGGGGCGATCCGGATGGGCGCGGCGCTCCCGCCGCGCCGGGTGCGGTTCATGGGCGTCAACCAGCGCCACCACAGCCTCGCCGTCTGCCCCGCGCCGCACGGCGAGGCCCCCGGCCTGGTGCACCTGATGATGGAGGTCGACAGCCTCGACGCCGTCGGCCGCGCGCTCGACAAGGTCAACCGGGCCGGCTTCTCGCTCTCGTCGACGCTCGGCCGGCACACCAACGACAAGATGGTGTCGTTCTACGTGCGTGCGCCCGGCGGCTGGGACCTCGAGTACGGCTGCGAGGGAATGCTCGTCGACGAGGCGTTCTACACCGCCGAGGAGATCACCGCGGACAGCTACTGGGGTCACGACTGGTCCGGCTCCGAGCCGCTCGCTGCCTTCCTCCCGCCGGCGTGAGCGACCCGGTACGGGAGGCCGAGGCGGCCACCGAGGTGATCGCCGACGTGGTGGTCGACGTGGTGGTCGACGTGGTGGTCGACGTGGTGGTCGACGTGGTGGTCGTCGGCTTCGGGTGCGCCGGTGGCGCCGCGGCCCTCGAGGCGCGGCGCGCCGGCGCCTCCGTGGTGGTCCTCGAGCGCGCAAGTGGTGCGGGCGGCTCGTCGGCACAGTCCGGCGGCGAGCTGTACCTCGGCGGCGGGACCGCCGTACAGCAGGCGCTCGGCTTCGACGACGACGCCGACAACATGCTCGCCTTCCTGCGGGCCGCACTCGGTCCGCACGCCGACGAGGAGAAGCTGCGGCTCTACTGCGACGGCAGCGTCGAGCACTTCGCGTGGTTCTGCGACCTCGGGATCGAGTTCGAGAAGTCGCTCTACGACGCGCCTTCCTGGATGCCGCCCACCACCGACGGACTGATGTGGCTCGGCGAGAACGCGTGGCCGTACGACGAGCTCGCCCGCCCCGTCCCACGCGGGCATCGCCCCGCCACCGGCGGCTTCGGCGGCTGGCTGGTGATGGACCGCCTGGTCGCCGCGTGCGACGCCGCCGGCGTGGTGACCGAGACCGACACCCGTGTGCTGTCGCTGGTCGTCGAGTCCGGCCGGGTGGCCGGCGTACGGGCCCGCCGGTTCGGCGAGGACGTCACCTACCGTGCCCGCCGGGGCGTGGTCGTCACCACCGGCGGCTTCGCCGACAACGCCGACCTGCTCGCGGCGCACGCGCCCGACCTGCTCGGCCACGGCGTGGTCAGCGACGGGGGAGACGACGGCAGCGGCATCCTGATGGCCCAGGCGGTCGGCGCCGCCGTACGCCGGATGTCGGTGGTCGAGGTCGCCTACACCGCGCTGCCGGCGCTCGCCTGCCGCGGCATGCTCGTCAACGCGCGCGGCGAGCGGTTCATCAACGAGGACGTCTACCCGGGGCTGTTCAGCCACGCGGCGCTGCACGAGCCCGGCCCCTGCTGGGTGGTCGTCGACGCGCAGGCGCTCGAGGAGGTCGACGAGGCCGACCTGTGGGGGACCGTGCCGTCGTACGCCGCCGAGACCATCGAGGAGCTCGAGGCCGACCTCGGCATGCCCGTGGGCTCCCTCGCGCGCACGCTCGCCGGCTACAACGACGGCGCGCTCGCCGGCGGCGACCCGCTGTTCCGCAAGAACGCGCGTTGGATGCGGGTCCTGGAGGGGCCGTTCGCGGCGATCGACCCGCGGATCGGCTTCCACAATCCGACCCACCGCGCGGCTCCCGGCGCCACCGGCTTCGCCGGCTTCACCCTCGGTGGGCTGCACACGACGGTCGACGGCGAGGTGCTGTCGCTCGACGGTGCCGCGATCCCCGGGCTGTACGCCGCCGGGCGCGCCAGCGCCGGCATGCACGGGCACGGGTACATCTCCGGCACGTCGCTCGGGGACGGGACCTTCTTCGGGCGGCGGGCGGGTCGGTCCGCGGCCCGACCCGGCGCGTAGGTGCTCGTCAACTCCGCCGACCCGGCAGAAAGTGGCGCCTGGATCGGGCCGACCCGGCCCAAAGCGGCGCCTGGATCAGGCCGACCCGGCAGAAAGTGGCGCCCGGATCAGGCCGACCCGGCAGAAAATGGCGCCTGGATCGGGCCGACCCGGCAGAAAATGGCTCTGCCTCAGCTCGGCTGACCACCACGTCGGCGAGCATCCGCGACGCCGCGTCGAAGCACCGACTCGACGTCGGCCCGCGGACCGAAGAGATTCTCCTTCCGCAACACCGCGATCGAGTACGACGTCTCCGCCTCGACCAGCGCTCGCCGCTCCCGGTCGCGGCGCAGCTGGTCGGGGCTGGAGTGCCACTCGTCGCCGTCGTACTCGGCGGCGAACGGGAGGTCCGTCGCACCCAGGTCGAGCCGGGCGAGGAAGGTGCCCTCGTCGTCGTACACCTCGAGCTGGGGGATCGGCGTCGGCAGGTGCGCCTGGATCCAGCGGAGTCGGAGGACCGACTCCGGCGGTGACTCGGCGCGCCCGTCGACGTACTCGACCATCGCGCGCAGCGTCGTCACCCAGCGCATGCCACGAAACCGCGGTACGCCGGCGACGAGCTCGTCGTGGGAGAACAGGCCCAGCCGGAACATCTGGTCCATCGCGGCGAGCGACCACTCGCCGTACCTCTGGCGGCCGAGGTCCCACGTCGTGCGCAACGGCGACGTGACGCGCAGCCCGTACAGCTCGATCACATCGCCGCTTCTGAAGCCACGCTCTCCGCTCGCCGCCAGGCCGTTGCGCAGGCGGCGGCCGGGTGTGGGCAGGAAGACGCAGACCGGCGCGACGTAGAGGTGTTCGTTGGGTGCGAGCACCATGTCGGCGCCGTGCAGCCACCCCGCGTGCCGGTCGCAGATCACCGCGTCCTCCGGTACGACGAGGCGCAGGGCCGCACAGCGCAGCTCGAGGCTGTCGGGGACGGGGCTTGCGACGTACACGCTGCGGAGGAGGCGACGCAGGAAGCCCTGGTCGACCAGCCAGGTGAGCTGGCGCGCGGACAGCCCGGCCTCACGGCGCGCCGTCATCGTCGTGAACGGTACGTCGAGCGGCAGCGGGAAGTCGGCGGGAAGACGGGGCAGGTGTTCGAGGTCGGCGCGTCGCATGGCCGGCCGCGTGCCCCAGCGGGGCAGCGGCCAACCATGCAGCCTCGCGGCCTGTGGATGGGAGCGTGAACTGCGTGTCGCGAGCGACATCGCGCTGCCGGGTCGGCGCCGATGGCGAGAAGTTTTCTGCCGGGTCGGCGCCGATGGCGAGCAGTTTTCTGCCGGGTCGGCGGAAATTCGGAGCCGGTTTGTGACGGGTGGCTAGTTGGACGGGGGGAGCAGGCGCTTCGACTTCTCCAGTGCGTCGCGCACCAGCGCCGACCGGTCGTGGCCGCTGCGGATCTCGGCGATCCGCTCGTTGCCCTCGGCGACCCGGACCGGGCCGTCCTGCAGCAGCGACAGCGCCTGGCGGGCGACGTCGTCGGGCTCCGAGACGTGCATGCCGGGGATGTCGAAGTTGAGGCCGGCGCGCTCCATGGCGGGGGTGCGGGTGACGCCGAGGACGAACTCGAGGACGTCGACGTCGTAGTCCTGCATCTCCAGCCACAGGCCCTCGGCGAAGACCCGACAGAACGACTTCACCGCGGCATAGATGCTGATCTGGGCCGAGCCCATGTAGCCGGCGAGGGAGCCGATCAGCAGGATGCCGCCGCGGCGCCGCTCGCGCATCGGGGCGCCGAAGAGCTGGACGAGGGCCAGCTGGGCGGTGACATTGAGGTCGATGACGCCCTGGAAGCGGTCGAGATCACCGGTGACGAACTCGTGGCCGTAGCTGTTGGCGCCCGCGTTGAAGACGAGCAGGCCGACCTCGAGGTCGTCGGTCACCTCGGCGATCTGCTTGATCGCGTCGGGGTCGGTGAGGTCGACCGCCAGCGTCCGCACCTCGACCCCGAGCTCGCGGCAGACGGCGGCGGTCTCCTCCAGCGGGCCGGGCTTGCGGGCCAGCAGGACCAGGTTGAGACCGGTCTCGGCGAGCCGGCGGGCGAAGGACGCACCGACGCCCTCCGAGCCGCCGGCGATGACGGCCCAGGGGCCATGGCGTTCCAGGTCGACGCCCATCAGGCGTGCACCTCCGTGTCGTGGTGGTCGGGGTTGGTCTTGAGCGGCTCGGCGTCGACGACGTCCAGGGTGCCGCGTACGGCGGCCTCCCGGATCGCGTCGCGCAGCGCGGCGCAGCCGGTGAACGTGGCGCCGTTGGGTCCGGGCCGCGGGGACGAGGCTCGGCGCTCCACGCACGCGGCGAGCGCCGCGTCGTTCCATTGGATGCTGGTCTGGTCCCACGAGCTCTTCCGGGCCTCGACGACGGCCCCGCAGGTCCCGCACGAGACGGGCTGCATGGGGGCGTCGTCGAGCCGGACGTCGGGCCGGACGGCCATCAGACCGGCTGGCCGGAGGCCGCCGCGCGCTTGGCGAGGTTCTCCTCGACCTCGTGCCGCCAGGCCTCGTTGGGCTTGGTGGTGTCGATCTCGAACTCGAAGCGCTCGACCATCTGCGGGGTGACGTCGGCGACATCGACGTAGAACTGCTCGTACCAGCGGCGCAGCTGGTAGACCGGGCCGTCCTCCTCGCACAGCAGCGGGTTCTCGATGCGGGCCTTGTTGCGCCAGATCTGGACGTCCTGCTCGAAGCCGATCCGGATGAAGTCGCCGAGCCTGCGCGCGGTCGCGGTCGCCGCCTCGTCCTCCACGCCGGCGGGCTTCTTCGTCATGATGCCGTACTGCAGCACGAAGGAGTTGGCGTCGATCGGGTAGTGGCAGTTGATCAGCGTCGTCGGCATGTCGTTGCCGTCGCTGTAGTGGTAGGTGACGTCGTCGATCATGAACGACGGGCCGTAGTAGGCCGCCGTGGACGTCGTCCCCGTGCTCTTCGGGCCGGTGCCGCTGTTCTGCGGCCGGGCGACGTCCTCGCGTCCGGTTCCCGTCATCAGCTGGGTGGCGACGGAGCCCTCGAAGATGTTCTTGAAGTACGTCGGGAAGGTGAAGTGGACGTAGAAGAAGTGCGCCATGTCCACGACGTTGTCGACGATCTCGCGGCAGTTTGAGCCCTCGATCGTGGTGGTGTACCAGACCCAGTCGGTCCACTCGGGGTTGTCGTAGCCCTCGATGCGCGGGATGACGGCGTCGTCGGTCGGCGGGTTGCCCTCCGGGTCGTTCCAGACGAAGAGCATGCCGTCCTGGGTCATCGTCGGCCAGGCGGCGGTGCGGGCGCGCAGCGGAACCCGCCGGGCGTAGGGGATCTGCTTGCACCGGCCGTCGCCGCCCCAGCGCCAGTCGTGGAACGGGCAGGCGATCTCGTTGCCCTTGACCTCGCCCTGCGAAAGGTCGCCGCCCATGTGGCGGCAGTAGGCGTCGAGCACGTTGATGGCGCCGTCCTCGCCGGAGAACACGACGAGCTTCTGACCGAAGGCGTTGATCTGGTGCGGCTTGCCGTCGTCGAAGTCGCGGACCAGCCCCAGGCAGTGCCAGCCGCGGGCGAAGCGGGTGGGCGGCGGACCCGACTCGATGTGGCGGACCTCGTCTCCGACTGCGGTCATGTGCGGATCTCCCCTCGAGGATCTCGTCGCGCCGTGGCGGTACGCCGGGCGCGGATGTCTGGTCCGGCGAGTGTGTCCGGCGCCGTACGACGGCCGGTGGCGCGGGTCCCACTCACCGGAAGGCCGTCGTCGCGATGAGTCGTCGCGATGAACCGGGCCGGGATCTCACTCACCGGTAGCATGCCAACCGATCGCCCCCGTCTGGTCCGACCATCGGGACGCAGCCATCGGAGGGAGTCAGCAGTGCCACGGATCGCGGAGGGGCGGCCCCCGGCCAAGCCGAGCTCGAGCATCCAGAAGGACCGCTACCAGCGGATCCTGCGAGCGGCCGCCCAGCTCGGCGCCGAGCACGGCCTCGACCACGTCCAGATGAACGACGTCGCCAAGCAGGCGAATGTCGCGATCGCCACGCTCTACCGCTACTTCCCGTCCAAGGTCGACCTGTTCAGCTCGGTCATGCGCTGGCGCGTCGGCGAGTACGACCAGGAGCCCGGGGGCGTCGAGGTCGACGACCCTGCAGCCGGCGTGGCCGACCTGCTGATCCGGATCAGCCGCGAGATGGCGCGGATGCCGAAGCTCTCGCTGGCGATGATCCAGGCCAACAGCCAGTCCTATGCCATGGGGTCGAAGGAGTCGGCCTTCGACGACGTGCGCTTCGCGCGCATCGTCCAGCGCGCGGCCGGCATGACCGACGTGACCGAGGAGGGGGAGCGCCAGGTCCGGCTGATCATCTCCTGCTGGTTCGGAACGCTGGTCTCCCTGCTCAACAACCGGTTCTCGATCGAGGACGCGGAGGACGACATCCGGGCCGCCTGCGCCCTGCTGCTGCGCCCTCTCGAGGGCTGAGCGACCCGTTCCCACTGACCGGTGATCGCGGCGGCCCCGGGACGTGATCGTCCCTAGGGTCGCGGCCATGCAGAGGTTCAGCGGCACCAATGTCATCGTGACCGGTGCGGCGTCGGGCATCGGCCGGGCCACCGTCGTGCGCCTGGTGTCGGAGGGGGCGGCCGTCTTCGCGGTCGACGGCGACGCCGACCGCCTCGCCGACACCGCCGGTGCGGCAGTCGGTCTCGGCCGGGTCGCGACGGCGGTCGTCGACGTGACCGACGAGGCCGCGGTCGTCGACGCGGTCGCGGCTGCCCGCGCCGAGCTCGGCAGCGTCGAGGCTCTCGTCAACGTCGCGGGCGCCCACCGGACGACGCCGATCGGGTCGTTGTCGGTGGCCGACCTGCGCGAGCTGTTCGAGATCAACCTCGTCGGCACCGCGGTCTTCTGCCGCGAGGTGGTGCCGCTGCTGCCCGACGGGACCGGTGTGATCGTCAACGTCGCCTCGACGGCCGCCGCCCACGGAAACCCCTGCATGTCGGCGTACTCGGCCTCCAAGGGCGCCGTCCTCGCCTTCTCCCTGAGCCTCGCCGCCGAGCTGATCGGCCGCGGGATCCGCGTCGTCCCGCTCTCCCCGGGCACGGTCGACACCCCGCTCACCCGCTCGGTGGCGGTCGCGCCGGGGCTCGACCTCAGCGCGTTCGACCGGATCCGCTCGCCTCTCGGGCCGGCCCGGCCGGAGCAGATCGCCGCCGCGATCGCCTTCGCCGCCTCGCCCGACGCGTCGTACCTCACCGGCCTCGACCTGCGGGTCGACGGCGGCTCCCACATCTGACCCAGCACCCCCGACAGCACGGAGGAAGTCCATGCCCCGCACCATCGCCGTCACCGGTTCCGCCTCCGGGATCGGCGCCGCCCTCGTGAGGATCCTCGAGGCCCGCGGCGACCGCGTCATCACGGTCGACCGGGTCGACGCCGACCTCGTCGCCGACCTGGCGACCGCCGACGGTCGGGCCGCGGCCGTCGCCGGCGTCACCGAGCGCTGCGACGGCGTCCTCGACGGCCTGGTGACCTGCGCCGGCACCTCGGTCCCGAGCCCGCTCATGGTCGAGGTCAACTACTTCGGCACCGTCGAGCTGGTTGCCGGGCTGCAGCCGGCGCTGGCTGCGTCGAAGGCATGCCGGGTGGCGGTGGTCGGCTCGATCTCCGGCACCCAGCCCCACGACGCCGAGCTGGTCGACCTGCTCCTCGCCGGCCGCACGACGGCCGCCACCGACCGCGCCGCGGCCCTCGTCGCGGAGGGTGCGCCGACCCGGATCTATCCGTCGACCAAGGCGGCTCTCGCCCGCTGGGCCCGCACCACGTGCATCGCGCCCGGCTGGGCCGATGCCGGCGTCCCTCTCAACGTGATCGCGCCCGGCGTCATCCTCACGCCGATGAGCGCCGGTCTGATGGACGACCCGAAGCTGCGTGCGGTCATGGACGCGGCGGTGCCGATGCCGCTCAACGGGTACGCCGAGCCCGAGGCGCCCGCCGAGCTGCTCGCCTGGCTGGTGAGCGAGGCCAACAGCCACGTCACCGGTCAGGTGATCTACGTCGACGGCGGCGCCGAGGCGACCCTGCGCCCCGCCGAGCACTACTGAGCGGGGGACCGATGCCGATCGACCTCGCCACCGCGCTCGCCGCACCGCCGGCGGTCCGCACCATCTCGTGGACCCGGCGCGACGTGCTGCTCTACCACCTCTCCCTCGGCGCCGGCCGGCATGCGGACGCCGACCCCGAGCTGGCCTACACCTTCGAGCGCGACCTCCAGGTGCTGCCGACCTTCGCCGTCGTGGCGGGCCGGACGATCTCGGTCGGCGACGAGCCGACCGCCCCGGCGATGCGGATGCCCGGCATCGACGTCGACCTGCGCCGGGTCCTGCACGGCGGCCAGGCGCTCGCCGTCCACCGACCGATCCCGCCCGCCGGCACCGCCGAGCTGAGCACCCGGGTCGCCGACGTCTGGGACAAGGGCAAGGCCGCCGTGGTCGTGCTGGAGCACCGCGTCGCCGACGCCGACGGCCCACTCTGGACCGCGCAGATGCAGGTCTGGGCGCGTGGCGAGGGCGGCTTCGGCAGTGAGCCGGGACCGGACACGACGTGGAGCGCCCCCGACCGCGCCCCGGACGACGTGCTGGACAGCCCCACGGACCCCGGCCAGGCGCTGCTCTACCGCCTCAACGGCGACCTCAACCCGCTGCACGCCGAGCCCGCGTTCGCCGCGTCCGCCGGCTTCGACCGGCCGATCCTGCACGGCCTCGCGTCGTACGGCATCGTCGCGAAGGCGCTCGTCGACGGGCTGCTCGACGGCGACGCCACCCGGCTGCGCGGACTCGCCGTCCGCTTCGCCGGGACACTGGTGCCGGGCGAGACCATCCGCACCTCGGTCTGGCGCGACGGCGACCGCCTCGTGCTCGCGGCATCCTGTCCCGAGCGCGGCGACCAGCCGGTGCTCAGCCACGCGGTCGCGGAGGTGACCGCATGACCACGGGACTCACCGAGCTGACGGCACGGCCCGACGACTCGGGGATCGACACCGCGGTGGCCGCCGTACGACGTCTGGCCGCCGCGCTGCTCGCCGCCGGCGGTCGCGTCGACCTCGACCTCGACGACCTGGCGCGGCGACTGACGGCGATGGCGAGCGAGGTGGAGGAGCTCGCGCCCGAGCTCGCCGACCGGATGGTCGACATGTGGTCGGGGGAGGGCGTGACCCGGCACGATCCGGTCACCGGGCCGGAGAACGCGATCGCTCCGCCGCTGGTGCTGTCCGCCGAGCCCGACGGCGCCGTCTGTGGCACGGTCAACCTCGGCATCACCTACCAGGGACCGCCGGGGTGCGTGCACGGCGGCATCAGCGCGCTCCTGCTCGACCACACACTCGGGGTGGCCAATGCGCACGCCGGGACCTCCGGCATGACCGGCACGCTGACCCTGCGCTACGAGCGTCCGGTGCCGCTGCACACCGACCTGGTCGTCCGGGGCCGGCAGGAGCGCGTCGAGGGCCGCAAGATCTGGTCCCACGGGACGATCACGGCGGGCGGCGAGGTGCTCGTCCGTGCCGAGGGTCTGTTCATCGACAAGCACCTGGCGCGCCCCCGGTGAAGAGCCTCCCGGTCAGTGGGAAGGACTCCGTCGCGCGCGCCGAGCGGCGACCTACGCTGCCCGACGTCCTGGGGGAATGTGACCCCCGACACCGTCTGAAGGGATGCGAGCGGATGTCCTTCGATCCGATGCCGGCCGCGCCGGCCGGCCCCGGAGCGGCCCGATGAGCCGCCGCCTGGTCCTGCGGCTCGGCGAGCTGGTCGCCGTCCTGCTGCTGGTCAGCTTCGGCGTGTTCATGATGGTCTCGCTGATGCCGGGCGACCCGGCGGTGGCCGTGCTCGGCGAGGGCCACACGCCCGCGGAGTACGCCGCCAAGCGCACCGAGCTCGGTCTCGACGGCAATGTGTTCGCGCGGTACGTCGAGTGGCTCGGCCACGCGCTGACCGGCGACCTCGGCCGCTCGCTGGTGCCGCCCAACAACGACGTCGTCCACCGCGTCCTCTCCGCGCTGCCCGTCAGCGTCGAGCTCGCGGGCCTCGGCCTGCTGATGGCGCTGGCGCTGGCGATCCCGCTCGCGATGTGGAGCGCCTCGCACGAGGGCGGCCTGGTCGACCGGGCGATCGGCGCCTCGATGTTCGCGATCCTGTCGGTGCCGTCGTTCCTCGGTGGTCTGCTGCTGATCGCGATCTTCGCCAACGGGCTGGGCTGGTTCCCGCGGGCCCAATGGGTGCGGTTCGGGGACGGCCCGCTCGACAACCTGTACCACGCGTTCCTGCCGGCGCTGACGATCGCGCTGATGGAGCTCGCGCTGTTCACCCGGGTGCTGCGCAACGACCTGCTGGTGACCCTGCACGAGGACTACATCCTCGCGGCGCGCGCCAAGGGCATGCCCCCGCTGCGGATCCTGGTCCGCGACGCGCTGCGGCCCTCGTCGTTCTCGCTGGTCACCCTGCTCGGCATCAGCATGGGCCGGCTGATCGGCAGCACCGTGATCGTGGAGTATCTCTTCGCCCTCCCCGGGATGGGCAGCCTGGTCATCAAGTCCGCCAACCAGGGCGACTTCCCGATGGTGCAGGGCGCCGTACTGCTCATCGCCGCGATCTACGTCGTCATCAACGCCGGGATCGACCTCTCCTATGGCTACCTCGACCCAAGGACCCGCCGTGCTCATGCCTAGGAAGAACCCCACCGGGTCGAAGCTCTCGGCCCGCAGGCTCGGTGGCCTCGGCGCCGGGATGGTGGTCGCCGGCCTCGCACTGGTCGTCGTCGGCTGGACCGCGCCGCTGCTGCTGTTCCTCAAGGCCGTGCTCCTCCTGGCCGGCATCGTCGTGCTGGCCCAGGGCCTGTCCCGCGTCGTGTGGGCGGTGCGCGGCGGCCGGCCGGACATCCTGCTGTGGCTGTGCTGCGGCTGGCTGGTGCTGCTGGCGGTCGTCGCCCTGCTCGCCCCGGTGCTGCCGCTCGGCGAGCACGTCGACGTGGTGAAGGCGTTGGACGCGCCCACCTACCAGTCGCCGCGGCTCCTCTCGGAGTATCCGCTCGGCACCAACAACTACGGCCTCGACATGCTGGCGCGCTCGATCTACGGCGCTCGGACGTCGCTCGTCATCGCCCTCTCGGCGGTGGCGATCGGTACCGCCGTCGGCGGCAGCATCGGCGTCGTCGCGGGCTTCCTGCGCTCGGGCGTCGACAGCGTGATCGGCGTCGTCACCAACGCCCTGCTGGCGGTCCCGCCGCTGGTGCTGCTGATCGCGCTCGCCACCGTGCTTGAGCCCAAGCTGCGCAATGTCGCCCTCGCGCTGGCGCTGCTCACCATCCCGAGCATGATCCGCCTGGCCCGGGCCAACACGATCGCCTTCGCCCAGCGCGAGTTCGTCCTCGCCGCCCGGGCGATGGGCGCGACCAAGCTGCGCATCATGTGGCGCGAGCTGGTGCCCAACGTCATCCTGCCGATCTTCTCGATGATGGTCGTGATGATCTCGGTGCTGATCGTGGCCGAGGCGTCGCTGAGCTTCCTCGGCTTCGGCGTCCAGGCTCCCGAGCCGACGTGGGGCAACATGATCGCGGAGGCGGAGGGCGGCACCATGCAGGAGCACCCGCACATCGTCCTGGTGCCCGGTGTCTTCCTGTTCCTGACCGTGTTCTCGTTCAACCTGCTGGGCGAGAAGGCCCAGAAGCGCTGGGACCCGAGGAGTGCGAAGCTGTGAGCGACCAGACCGTTCTCGAGGTCGAGGACGTCCGAACCGAGTTCCAGACCGCCCGCGGCCTGGTCCGCGCCGTCGACGGCGTCTCGCTGAGCCTGCGCGCCGGCGAGACGCTGGGCATCGTCGGCGAGTCCGGCTCGGGCAAGTCCGTCCTCGGCCGCACCATCATGGGCCTGATCACGACCGGCCACACCACGCAGGTGCACGGCAGCGTGCGCATCGCCGGCAAGGACGTCCACGCGATCAGCGCCAAGGAGCGCCGCAGGTTGTGGGGCTCCGAGGTCGCGATGGTGTTCCAGGACCCGATGACCTCGCTCAACCCGGTCAAGCGGGTCGGCGCCCATATCACCGAGGCCCTGCGACTGCACCTCGGCCTGGACAAGAAGGCCGCCGCGGAGCGGGCGATCGACCTGCTGCGCCAGGTCGGGATCCCTGAGCCGGCCCGCCGGATGAGCCAGTTCCCCCACGAGCTGTCGGGCGGCATGCGGCAGCGCGTCGTCATCGCGATGGCGCTGTGCTGCGATCCGCGGCTGCTCATCGCCGACGAGCCCACGACAGCGCTCGACGTCACCGTGCAGAAGCAGATCCTCGACCTGCTCACCTCGCTGGCCGAGAGCCGCGACATGGCGACCATCCTCATCAGTCACGATCTGGGCGCGGTCGCCGGGCGCACCGACCGGGTCCAGGTCATGTACGCCGGCCGCGTGGTCGAGCGCTCCGCCACCGGCGAGGTCTTCGAGGGGCCGCGGCATCCCTACACCGAGGGCCTGCTGGCCTCGATCCCGCGGCTGTCCGACCCGCCGCACACCACGCTGCGGGCGATCGTCGGGTCGCCGCCCAACATGGCCAACCCTCCGGACGGCTGCCGGTTCGCACCGCGCTGCCCGTACGTGCAGGACCGCTGCCGCACGGAGCAGCCGGAGCTGCTGGAGATCGGCGTCCGCCGTACCTCCCACGTGGCGGCCTGCCACTTCCCGCTGCCCGACGTCGACACCGGGTCCACGGGCGACGCGCCGCCGCGGGCCGCCCTCGCAGAGGAGATCAGCTGATGGCCGGAAGCGGAACCGCCCACCTGCGCCCGGAGCAGGAGCCGGTGCTCACCGTCGACGACATGGTCGTCGAGTTCCCCGTCGGCCGCGGGCAGAAGGTGCACGCCGTCTCGGGGCTCAGCCTCGACCTGCTGCCGGGGGAGACCCTCGGCATCCTGGGCGAGTCGGGCTGCGGCAAGTCGACCGCCGGTCGCGCGGTGATGCAGCTGCCGTCGCCGACGTCCGGCACGGTCCGGCTGGGCGATCGCGAGCTGACCGGCCTCACGTCGCGCCCGCTGCGCAAGGCGCGCTCGCGGATGCAGATGATCATGCAGGACCCGACGTCCTCGCTGAACCCGCGCCGCAAGGTCAAGGACCTGGTCGCCGAGGGCCTCGCGATCTGGGGGTTCGAGGGCACCCGGCAGGAGAAGGAGGAGCTCGTCCGCGAGACCCTCTCCGCGGTCGGCCTCGACCCCGACGTCGTCTGGGAGCGCCGCCCGCACGAGCTGTCCGGCGGCCAGTGTCAGCGGGTGTGCATCGCCCGGGCGCTGATGATGAACCCCGAGGTCCTCATCTGCGACGAGCCGGTCTCCGCGCTCGACGTCTCGGTGCAGGCGCAGATCCTCAACCTGCTCGAGCGCACCAAGGAGCGCTACGACCTGAGCATGGTCTTCATCGCCCACGACGTGTCGGTGGTGAAGAACATCAGCGACCGCGTGATGGTGCTCTACCTCGGCAAGACCTGCGAGGTGATCCCCTCGGGGCGGATCGAGAGCGACGCCGCCCACCCCTACACGCAGATGCTGCTCGCCTCGATCCCGGGCGCCGGTGACCGCGAGCTGAGCGCGTCGGCTGCCGCCGTCGAGCTGCCGTCGCCGCTGAACCCGCCGTCGGGCTGCCGGTTCCGCACCCGCTGCCCGCTCGCCACCGAGCGCTGTGCGGCGGAGGAGCCGGAGCTGCGTGAGGTCCGTCCCGGGCAGTACGTCGCCTGCCACCACCCGATCATCGAGGAGTGACAACCCCATGAGCACCGGCCTGCCCGACGCCATCGCCACCGCCGCCGCGATCCGCAGCGGCGAGACCACCGCCCGCGAGGTGGTCGAGGAGAGCATCCGTCGCATCGAGAAGCTCGACCCGCAGCTCAACGCGATGGTCGGCACCCGGTACGACGAGGCGCTCGCCGAGGTCGACGCCGGCCTCCCCGACGGTCCGCTGACGGGCGTGCCGGTGGTCATCAAGTCACTGGCCGCCGACGTCGCCGGGCTGCCGACGACGGGCGGGAGCCGGCTCTTCGCCGACGACGTGAAGACCCGCGACAGCGAGCTGGTGCGGCGCTACAAGGCCGCAGGCATGGTGGTGCTCGGTACGACGAACACCCCCGAGCTCGGCAAGAACGCGAGCACCGAGCCGGTGCTGCACGGCGCCTGCCGCAACCCGTGGTCGCTCGACCACTCGACCGGTGGCTCCAGCGGCGGATCCGCCGCCGCGGTCGCGGCGGGGCTGGTCCCGGTCGCCCACGGCAACGACGGTGGCGGCTCGATCCGGATCCCGGCCGCGGCCTGCGGCCTCTTCGGGCTCAAGCCGAGTCGCGGCGTGATCCCCGGCGCGCCGTACGCATCCACGATCTCGTCACCCACCAGCGTCCACGGGGCCCTCACCACCACGGTGCGTGACTCCGCGCTGATGCTCGACGTCTCGGCCGGCCGTGCGCCCGGGCAGGCGACCTTCGGCGCCACTCCGCCGCCGGGCGGCTACCTCGGTTGCGTCGAGAAGGACCCGGGTAGCCTCCGTATCGGCATCGCCACGGTGGTCCCCGACGGTCCGCCCGTCGACCCGACGGCCGTCGACGCGGCCCGCCGTACCGCGGACCTGCTGAGCGATCTCGGCCACCGGGTCGTCGAGATCGCCCTGCCCGTGTCCCACCCCGACTTCGCCCGCCACTCGGGCATGGTCATGGGCGCCAACCTCGTGGCGCACGTCGACGACCGGCTCGCCGAGCTCGGGCGCGAGCTGCGCGACGACGACATCGAGCCGTTCACGCGCGTCATGTACGACCGCTACTCGTCGCTGCCGATGGCCGAGCTGCTGCGGGCGCTCGAGGGCTTCGAGCAGGTCGGCTTCGCGACCTCCGCGCTCTTCACCGGACCCGACGCGCTGGACGTCGTCCTCACGCCGATGCTGTGCCTGCGCACGCCGCGGCTCGGCGTCCTCGACACGACCACACCCGAGGTGATGTACACGCTCGCGCCCGGAATGGCCGGATTCACCAGCCTGGTCAACGTCACCGGCGGCTCGGCGATGTCGGTTCCGGCCGGCTTCGACCCCGACGGTCTGCCCGTGGGGGCGCACTTCTTCACCGACCTCGGTGGCGAGCCGCTGCTGCTGTCGCTGGCCGGTCAGCTCGAGCGTGCCGCGCCCTGGCCGCGGCACGCGCCGCTCGCCGGCTGAAACCCACTCCCGGTCACTGAGAGCGCCCCCGCCGCCGTTCCGGGGCATCTCGCTTGCATGGGTCCGGTTGCCGCGATCGGCGCGGCCGGAAGGACAAGGAGGTCCGGATGTCGACACGCCGGACATCGACGATGCGGATGCTCGTGGCGGCGGTGGCGCTCACGACCCTCGCGACGGGCTGCCAGGCGGCCGGGGGCAGCGACGAGCATGACGGAGCACCCCGCACCGTCGACCGCTACCAGAGCGGGCTCGTCAACATCGACGACAGCGGGTCGCCCAAGAAGGGCGGCTCGCTGACCTTCGGCGCCTACTCCGAGCCGACCGCCCTCGACCCGTCGCACACGATCGTCGCGGGCTCGACCGGCGGCGACGAGATGGCGGCGATCTTCGACGAGCTGATGCGCTACGACGAGGAGAGCGGCAAGGTGGTGCCGCAGCTCGCGAAGTCGCTCAGCCACTCCGACGACTTCACCACGTGGACCCTCGGTCTGCGCGACGGCGTCGACTTCACCGACGGCACGCCGCTCGACGCCGCGGCGGTCGCACACAGCATCGAGCGCTACGTCGCCAACGGCGGCGACGACGCCGCGATCTGGAAGCGCAATGTCACCGACACCGCCACGCCCGACGACCACACGGTGGTGTTCACGCTCGCCAGGCCGTGGCCGAGCTTCGAGTTCCTGCTGACGCTCGGCGTCGGACAGATCGTGGCCGCGTCCTCCGACGCGGGCGGCGAGTTCACGCCGATCGGCGCCGGTCCGTACGTCCTCAAGAGCCGGTCGCCGCAGGAGAACCTCGTCCTCGAGGCGAATCCGCACTACTGGGGAGGAGAGCCGGCGATCAGCACGGTGACCTTCTCCTACCTCAACGACCCGAACGTCACCTACGAGTCGTTCACGGCCGACGAGATCCAGATGGGCTTCGTCAACGACGCGGCCGTGGTCGACAAGGCGCTGCGCGCCAAGTCGCCGGGCTACCTGCAGATGGTCTCGCTGGGCACCATGGGCATCATCAACGCCAAGGAGGGCCACCCGGGCGCGGATCCGCGGGTACGCCGGGCGATCCAGCTCGCCGTCGACCCGAAGGTCTACTCGAAGCGCGTGACCGGCGGTGTGGGCGTCGCCAGCTCCGACCTGTTCCCGGGCTCGTCCGCGTGGCACACCGACGGCGTCGGCGGCCTGCCCTACGACCCCGCCGAGGCGAAGAAGCTGGTCGCCGCCGCCAAGGCCGACGGCTTCGACGGCAAGATCACCTACCTGGCCGCGAGCTCGGCGTCCGGCAAGGCCGCGGGCGTCGCGCTCAAGGCGCTCCTCGACGCCGTCGGCTTCGACACCACGGTCAAGGTCGCCACGACGATCACCGACATCGTCACCGCGGTGGCCGTCGAGGGCAGCTACGACATGGCGACGTGGAGCTTCAGCTGGAGGGAGGTGGGCCCGTTCGCGCGGATGTTCGCCACCAGCAGCTCGCAGGGCCGGCTCGGTGCGGGATCGGCGACCTCGCCCGAGCTGGACGCGCTGATCGACCGCTTCCAGGGGGCCGCCACCCACGAGGAGCAGCGCACGATCATGGCCGAGATCCAGCGGGTCTGGAACGACCTGGTGCCGGCGCTGATCATGGGGCCCAAGGCGGAGCTGACGATGTGGCGCCCGAGCGTCCACGGCGTGAAGTCGAACAGCAACACCATCGTGCTGCTCGACCAGGCCTGGGTCGACTGAGACCGCACCCGGCCACCACCACGAAGGGACCGCACCGTCGAGGTGCGGTCCCTTCGTCGTACCGGATCAGGTCAGCCGGTGATGTTCTCGATGCCGGTGGTGTCCAGCTGCGCGACGCTGAACGCGGCGTACGTCTGGTACGGCGAGCGTCCCTCGAAGTACGGCGTCAGCTGGGCGTCCAGCTCGTCGACGGTGAACGTGCCGTCGGCGGCCGTGAACTTGTTCTCGACGGTGGGCGCGGCCATCAGCGCGACCATGTCGCCGTACACGACGAAGACCTGGCCGTTGATCCCCGCGGCGGCGGGGGAGGCGAGGTAGCCGACGAACGACGCGACGCGCTCGGGCGCGAGGATGTCGAGCCGCCGGGTGTCGCCGTCCTCGGCGAAGACGTGGGAGGTCATCTCGGTGCGGGCGCGCGGGCAGATGGCGTTGGCGGTCACGCCGTACCGCTCCAGGCCGCGGGACGTCGACAGCGTGAGCGCGACGATGCCGGCCTTGGCGGCGGCGTAGTTGGACTGCCCGGCCGCGCCGAACAGGAACGCCTCGGACGCGGTGTTGACGACCCGGCCGAACACCGGGCCGCCGGCGGCCTTCGACGCCGAGCGGAAGTAGACGGCGGCGGCGCGGGACACGGCGGCATGGCCCTTGAGGTGGACCCGGATCACGTCGTCCCACTGCTGCTCGGACATGTTGAAGAGCATCGTGTCGCGCAGGATGCCGGCGTTGTTGACGACGATGTCGAGGGTGCCGAAGGTGTCGACCGCGGCATCGACGAGCTCCTGGCCCAGCGCCCAGCTGCTCACGTCGCCCTTGACCGCGATCGCCTTGCTGCCGAGCGCCTCGATCTCGGCGACCACCTGGTCGGCGGCGTCGCCCATGTCGTTGACGACGACCTGCGCGCCCTGGGCGGCGAGCGCCAGCGCCTCCGCGCGGCCGAGGCCGGCGCCTGCGCCGGTGACGACGGCGGTACGACCGGTGAGATCGGTGTTGCCCACGATTGCTCCTTCTGTCGGTGCTGCCCCTGTCGGCGCGGTGACAGTAAGGACGGCGAGCGGAGGTCCGCGAGCGACACTCCCGCTCACCGGTCGCACGGCCCGCAGTGAGGTCGATTCCGCTGAGCAGGAAGGTACGAGGGGGGATCGGTGCCGGCCGACCATCATGACCGCGGGACCGCGCCGTGCGGTCGTGATCGAGGAGGCTGGAATGGGTTCGCTGACGGGACAGGTCGCACTGGTGACGGGAGCCGGCCAGGGCGTCGGCCAGGGCATCGCCCTGGCGCTCGCGACCGAGGGCGCCGACATCGCGGTCGTCGGCCGCACCGCCGCCAAGCTCGAGACGACCTGCGCCCTGCTCCGCGAGCGCGGTGTGAAGGCGGAGCCGTTCGTCTGCGACATCGTCGAGACCGGCACCATCCCCGCCACGGTCGCCGAGGTGGTCGCGACCATGGGCGGCGTCGACATCCTCGTCAACAACGCCTACTCCGGCGCCTACGGCCCGCTGCTCACCATCGACGACGATGCGGTCGAGCGCAGCTTCGCCTCGGGCCCGTTCGCCACGCTGGCGTTCATGAAGGCGTGCCACCCGCACTTCGTGGCCCGCGGCGGCGGTCACATCGTCAACCTGGTCACCTCCGCGATGGTGCGCTGGGACCCCACGACGTACGGCGTCTACGCCGCCGCCAAGCAGGCCGTGCGCTCGCTGACCCGCACCGCCGCGGTCGAGTGGGCCCGCGACGGCATCCGCGCCAACAGCATCGCCCCGCACGCCCTGTCCCCGGGCCTGAAGCGCTGGACCGAGACCAACCCGGAGGAGGCGGCCGAGTTCGTCGCCGCCATCCCCGCGGGTCGGATCGGCGACTGCGAGGACGACATCGGCCGCGCCGTCGTGGCCCTGGTGAGCAGCGACCTGCGCTACCTCACCGGCGCGACCATCCCCCTCGACGGCGGCCAAGCCTTCTTCGGCTGACCCGGCACAAACTGGCT
>NZ_BAABAC010000046.1:0-36197 GCF_039537225.1 Nocardioides ginsengisoli | reverse complement strand
GCGCCGCAATCGTCGGGGTACCCGTCGAGCGGGTCCCGTTGGCTGCTTGACATAGGAGCATCGCGGAGCTCGACCGCCCCACCAGCAAGTAGTCGCCTACATCGAGGCCCACCGCCACGACGTGGTCGACGGGCGCGAGGTCGGGGTCGAGCCGATCTGCGCGGTGTTGAAGGACGCCGGCGTGCAGATCGCCCCGAGCAGCTACTACGCGGCCAAGACCAGGCCGCCATCGGCACGTGCGATCCGCGATGCCGAACTGGTCGAGGACATCAAGGTCGCCCACAAGGCCAACCTCGGTGTCTACGGCGCAAGGAAGGTTCACGCCGAGCTGAACCGCGAAGGCATCCCGGTCGCCCGGTGCACCGTGGAGCGGCTCATGCGCGCCGAGGGCCTGCGCGGGATCCCGCGGGAGAAGACCCGCAGGACCACGATCGGCGACGGCGCAGAGACCGAGAGGCCCGAGGATCTGGTGAAGCGGAAGTTCGGCGCGACCGGGCCGAACCAGCTCTGGGTGGCTGACCTGACCTACGTCAGGACGCACGCCGGCTGGACCTACGTCGCGTTCGTCCTGGACGTCTTCAGCCGGATAATCGTGGGCTGGCAGGTGTCCACCAGCCTGCGCACCGATCTGGCGTTGGACGCCCTCGACATGGGGCTGTGGAACCGCCAGCGGGCCGGACAGGACGTCACCGGGCTGGTCCATCACAGCGACAGGGGCGTGCAGTATCGAGCGATTCGCTACACCGAGCGGCTGGCCGAGGCCGAGGCCGTCGCGTCGGTCGGGTCCAAGGGCGACTCGTATGACAACGCGATGGCCGAGGCGCTGAACTCGCTGTTCAAGGCCGAGTGCATCCGCAACCCGGTCATGCGGCCGAAGGACGGCTGGAAGTCGGTGACCGACGTCGAGATCGCGGTCGCCGAATACGTCGACTGGTTCAACCACAGGAGGCTTCACGGCGAGATCGGGCTAGTCCCGCCCGCCGAGTTCGAGGCCAACCACTGGGCCAAGAACATCGTCACCGACTACGTTGAAACACCCGTCCCGACCGGGGCTGGTTCCAAGTAACCGAGCCTCCACAAAACCCGGGGCGATTCACCTCAACACGCCAACCGCAGCCCCCACAACAAGACCAGTCCCTTAAAAACGTCGAGTTACCGTGACGCCGATGAGGGCCGAGACAGCCGCCTGTATCGCTTGGCGGACGCAACGAAGTTCATAGGTTCGAGCTGTCGCCAACGGTCAATTACCAAGGCGCCCGAGGACGCGTGGCGCCACACCCGGTGTTGGATGCCACATCAAGATGGCCCGGTCAAGCTGGCTACTGCCCAACTCAGCCGCCAGCCCGACGACGCGATCCTGAACGCGTTCCGGGTCGCAAGGACCGTACAGCAGGTAAATGCCACGGCTGTACGAGCGGTCTCCTGTCAAGAAGGAATTCAGCGTGGCGAGGTCCTTGCGAATCCCGCGAGCTGTCAGGCTCGACGCCAGCTTTACCTCAACGACGACCGCGTTTCTGTTCTGTCCTGGAACGTGCCACACGAGATCTGGTTTGTGCTTACCGCCCTCTACGACAGCGTTGAGACCGGCCTTGTCGATCTCACCCGACAGGACGAACTCCGGCGCGCCTGCGAGGCGCGAATGCTGCGTCAGCGCTCGTACCTGGTGATAGAGCTCATAGCAGTACACCCGCTCCCGATAGGCCGCACCGCGCTCGTCATTCGACACTGGGACAAGGAACCAGGGCTCCTCAATCGCCTCGCAGGCGGAGGCCAGAACCCCATGAAACTGTTCACCAGCGGCGCATGGAGATAGATGCATGATTGATGTTCTATCGAACTCTCCGCGCGGTTCGGACCGTGGGTGCTTGGCGGATCGTCCGCAATTCCATCCCCCGATCTGAGAGGACCTTTAGTGGCCTCCGTGCGCGGCCCACCAGCGCCAGGACGAACGCTCCCTACAATCACGGGACCCTAACGCCATAGATACAAGGAGCGGGGCATGGACCGGAGGCACTTCGTGTGGCCGACGAGTGGGACGGGTGGCGACCTGGCGTCAACGCTTCGAGACGCTGGACTGGCCGCTGCAAACAGCAACAATGGGAACGGCCCCGAGATCATCGACAAGTACCTGACCTGGGGCTCCGAACAGAGTCGAATGCTCCGCGGCCGGATCTCATCTGAGGACCTATCGCGCCTCGTCACCACTCCACGCTATTGGGCAACCGTGAGCGCTCCTGAAGCAACTCCACCGACCGTCCGCGCGATCACCGATGAGCTGAGCCACCGCTCGCAGGTTCTGGCAGCGGCCGCCGAAGCGGTCCGCGCAGCAGCCGACGCGTGGCGGCCGAAAGATGGAACCTTCACCTCGTTGGCGCTTGTCGACACCAGCTTCTGGATCGAACACGAAGGCAACTTCGGTTCGATCGACTGGCACGACCTCATTACGAGCGTTCCGAGTCCAGGGGCGCCGTCCGTCGGCGACGAACTTCGCATCGTCGTGCCCGTTCTCGTGATAGACGAGCTCGACGATCTCACCCACAAGGCGTCACTGCGGCCGAAGGCTGTCGGCGTCGCGCGTTACCTCTATGGACTCTTGAGAGGCCACACGACAGCGCCCATAACCATTGCCCCCGAACAGGGCGGGCGCGGCGCAGTCACAATGCAGTTGCTCTTTGACCCACACGATCACCGCCGGTTGCCGATTAACGATGCGGAGATGATCGAGCGCACGATCAGCGTGCGCGACTTTATCGGGATCCCCGAGAAACAAGCGTTCTTCTTGACCTACGACACCGGCGCCGCGTTCCGCGCCGAGCATGCCGGCCTGATGCCCAGGCTCATCCCACGGCGTGCCACACGCTGACTCAAGACACCGGAAAGCTGCGCCTCGCCGCGTCGGAGGCGAGCGCCCTACGATCGCCCGACCGGGCCGTCATCACGCGCCGATCGGAGGACGCCGAGTTCGCTCAAGTCGTGAACCAACCTGTTCCGAGCGCAACCTCCACGTGGTCGAGAAGAATGCTCCGATCGAGCACAGCCCAGTGTTCAATGAGATTGGTGAGGGCGGTGTCTCGCCGAGGCAAACAAACTAAGCGATCCGATCCCAGCGCGAGGAGGCAGCCGTCGTGGCCATAGAGGTGTACACAGACGGCGCCTGCGAGCGTAACCCAGGCGGTCGAGGCGGGTGGGGTTGGGTGGTGGACGAAGACACTTTCGGTCTCGGCGGGGACCCCTCCACGACGAATCAGCGCATGGAGATCCGCGCGGCGCTGGAAGCGGTACGTGCTGTCCCGGGATCGCTGACCGTCTGGTCCGATTCGAGATACGTGGTTGACTGCCTGACCAAGGTCTGGTGGAAGGCGTGGGAGACAAACGGCTGGAAGAACTCGAAGAAGCAGCCGGTGGCGAACCGGGACCTATGGGAGCAATTGATCGAGGCAACGTCCGGGCGCACGATCACGTTCCGCTGGGTAAAGGGCCACTCCGGAGTACAACTCAACGAGGTGGCTGACAGGCTGGCCAACTCCGGGTTGCTGGGAGAGAACGTTACGACACCGCTAGACCTCTCACGAGCCGAGGCGGAAGCGAGATTCGCCAAGAGGTTCGTGGTACCGGCGAAGTGGACTGCCCGGTGCAAGGCGTGTGGAGACTCCTACACGGTGGGAACTTCGGTCACGAAGAACGAACTCGGTTGGATCCACGCCGAGTGCCTTCCCAACCAGTAGCCCTACCAGCCCACCACAGCGTGAGAGCTCGGCTCTGGGCGGCGCTCCAAGTCTCGCCAAAGCGGGTCAGAACCAGTCCCGGGATCGATCGCTCCGGCTCCTCAAGACAACCTACGCAGATACCCTTGCATACCACGGGCCTAACGACGGAGATCGGCCCCGATGAGAAAAACACCGCACCGTGGCCTGGCGAAAGCTATCACGCGGAGATAGAGAACTATCACACTTACGTCAACCTTGTTACTGACCTCACCTTCGAGCTAACGCGCGTCGCCGAGTGGTTTTGCGACCTCATTCGCACACAGGTTGAACCCACGTATCAGCTCGATGAGGGAGGCCTGATGCTCGGGGCGGGCCGTATGAGGGTGGGGACACTCGCCGACGGCGGGTGCGTTACTCACCCAGCGAGGCGGAGGAACTTCCTGCTCCATACATCAACTTGGCTACTTTTTGTGCCACAGCGCGTTATCAGAGAGACGTGCACACCAGAATTCGTCTAGAAAACCCAAATCAGTAGGGGCCGCCCGGCACCTGCATCCAGGCCTGCATCTAACCCGAGCAAAGGGCAGACCGAGCGCGAGCCGCCTCTGGTCGCGTCCACCGCGAGGATTGGCTCGGTTGGGATTCCGCTCGTCCATTCGGCGCCGGCAGGTGAGTAGCGCCGCTCATCTCCACGGCCGTCCCAGGTGAGACCGTGCTGACATTAAGTCCGTTGCCGGTCTGGGAGGATTGCGCTAACGGGCGCCTCAGCCACCGTCGCGCCAGGCGAATAGGCGACGCGAGCGCCGGCCAGCCCGGGGTGAGCTTCCAGGTAGGAACGACAGTCAGAGTGCATTCGGCTGAGAACGTTCATGCCGAGGCACGCAGGCGACATGTCCTGTCGCGATCGACCAGACCACCCCGATCAGTCCACTTTGCGGGCGCGTCTCGACCACGGCGTGATGGAACGCCGGCACCGCGGGCGGACCCGCGTCGTGGAGCGCGTGGCAGCGGGCTTGGTGTCAAGGCCGGGACGTTCACGCGTCAACGATGTCGTATTCACCAAACTCGCCCCGCGCCTGACGGCGGTAGTCATCGGTGATGATCGCCGCCCGTTGCTCGGGCGTGAACGGCGGAGGCAGGGTTGCCTCAAGCTGGGGCCAGTCCTGCGAGTTGGTGTCGAGCATCCGCTCGATCAGCCGTTTCACTAGTGGTTCGCGACCCCAGTCGTGCACCTTGCTGGAGTCCCGCCGGCGGCCAGTGTGGTCCTCGATGTAGACGAAGCCGCGGGAGGTTCGTGAGGACCGGAAACCTGTGAGTGTGGCGTCAGTGCATTCCAGGGCTGTCCGCATGTCATCGGGGTTCTCGAGAGCGAGAACGGCTCGCGCGGCCCAGGAGCGCTGGTTGAGGAACTCGCCCTCCATCGCCCCGACAGCATCAGGGTCGCCACCGGACTCCTTGAGCGTCCAAGCGGCGAAGGCGGCACGGATCCCTTCGAGTCGGTATGCCTCACCTGGCTCCAGCAGGAGCCGGCGAGACCCGCCTCCTGGCCTGACCGCCTCGGCTACTCGCGCAAGCTCGGGAATCTCGCTGAGTCCCGATTCAATCATCAAGGCATGGGTGAGAGTGGTCGCGAGTTCGCGCGCGCGGCCAGGATCAAGGAGCCGAATACGAGAAGCAAGGACGGGATATTCGTAGTCGAGCACCGTTCGGCCGATCTCCGCGCCGTCGGCCGGATGAGGCGGCAACTGATCGCAGGCCATGCACCGTGCTGTGGCCAGGGAAACCCCGGTGAAGGCCTCGAGTGCGGCAGTGGCCCCCGTCAGAAGGCGCGATACAGCGCCTTGATCGAAGTCGCCTGGTGCGCGGGCTTCCTTTAGCAGCGCGGCGACCGCCCGCGGAACGACACCCCGGAGATCCTCAACGGGCCCGCTGCGTTCGAGCTGGGCGATAACCCTGCCGCTGCGCGCAAAGCCGACGAGTGCCGCTGCAGGCCTCTCGTGACGCCAGAAAAGGCTTGCCGCCCTGCCCTTCCTCCCCGTGGACAGCGCTTCCAGGACTCGAGCTCGGGTCCCGTAGAACCTTTCCACTTCCACGGCCGCCGCGCCGCCGTCCCCCAGTTCGTAGAACTGGGGGACGACTGCGTCGCCCGTCATGGCGCCGTTCTCAGCAAGGATCTGGGACAGTCGGGCAACGTCCATTCCGCTCACGACTGTGAGACAGCCGGACCGGTGCTGATGGACGAGTCCGCTTGTCACTGGCCTAGTCCTTATCGCAGATGTAGGTGAAGGCGCCTGTGGGCAGCGGGCTCGGCAATGCGCAGTCGGTCGGAAGTGTCGGCGCTGGGTCGCCGGCGGCGCAGCCTTCACCACCAATCACGCCCCATTTTCCGGCTGCTTGTTCCACGCGGTAGACGCCTTCCTCCCCTCTCAGGACGATTCTGACGTCGGCCTGGGGGCGGGCACTGGCCGTGGAATCGTGGGTGACTCTTACGACGCGGACTCCCACCGGCGCGTAGGCCAGCACTGCGGCTCGAGGGGTGTCGGCCAGGTCTTCCTTGCTCACTCGGGTCAGTGGCTGAGTCCAAGGAACCTTTCCACAAGGCGTGTCGGCGGCATCGGTCGCACCCGCCCCGGTCGCATCGGTCGCGCCTGGGCCCGACGCATGCACGGTCTCAGGTTGGGCGCTCTGTGACCCGGTGTCGGCGCATCCTCCGAGTCCGATCAGGGCGAGTAATCCGACGGCACAGGCCGCACCGGTTCTAGCGATCTGGATTCTCATGGCGCAATCACTACCTTGAAGCCAGCGTCCCACAGGTCGCTGGTTTTAGTCGGAATTCTCATAAGTCTCTGAGCGTTGAAGAATTTGCCTAGTCTGGTGCCGGCCAATTTGTTTTGGGGCAAGTCGACATCTGCGTGTTCGCAGGCCTTCCAATGATCCCCGTTGGTCCAACATCCTTCCCACGTAGATGCGAACGGGAATTCGTCGCAGGATTTGACGTAGCCATACCTCTTCTTTGCGTTTCGGCAGTTCTTGTTGTAGTTCTTCTTTCTGTTGGCCACCGTGGTTCGATGAAGTGGCCACGCAGCCGATCCCCAATTGAATTCGTTCTTGACTCGTGCATAGAACGATGCAGCTTCTCGCACACTCGAGTCGGACTTGCTCAGAGTGAATGTCGGCGCGTAATCCGGGTAGATGCAGCCCCTGCTCTGGTTGAAGTACGACATGTTGTCGCAGCGGAGGTAGGGAGACTGGCGGAGACCCCGAGTGACCTGCTGCAGAACCTGACCGTTGTGCCTGTGGTAGACGTTCGAGTCCACAGCGTAGTCGTACCACTTGTCCGTCGGCGTGTTAAGGACGAACTCGTGGTCGAAAGTCTTCCAGTCATTTGGCCAGGCGCTGCCCAGGGTCACTGCGCTGTCGACCACGAGGTTGCTGCAGTAGTCGGACCCAGCACTTTGCTTCGCAACACACCGCGATTTCCAGATCGCTTGCACCGTCAGCGACGACCAGTAACCGGTCGCGCGCCAAACGTTCGTGGTGTAGCGGACCTTGATCTTGTTGGAGAGGTGTCCCACCGTGATTCGACGCCCGACCGCGTATTTGAACTCGCCCATGGGTACACCGACGGGACTGATGGCGACGAGTTCGACGTCCCGAATCGCGCACAACTCGAATCGAGTGGCCCCCCATTTCGAGTATTCGCACGGCGCCCCCTTCATGGCTGCCGCCGAGGCTCCGTCCGATCCCGCCGCGTACGACGCCGCACCCTGCGATGAGGCGTCGGAGACCGTCGCGCAGACGTAGCCGGCGCCGTCATCGAGCGGGGTGCACTCGGTCGGCTCGTAGGTGTCCGCTCCGCCGGTGGTTTCCGCGTCGCCCGTCTCGTCCCCCTCGGTCAGCTCTGCGTCGTCGGTGTCCATGGCGTATAGGCGCCACCAGCCAGACAGGTCCAGGGATACGCGCGCGATCGAGGTCGTGCTGTTGTTGCGGAGGTCGATCGTGTTGGTGGCGCTCGGAACCACCGTGGAGGCCACCCGGCTCACGCCGGCGCCGGGTGAGTCCGACGTGTCCCACGTAAGCCCAGCCTCTGGGGTCACGTTTCCTTGGGCGTCGAAGACGGTGATGGAGCCGGTGGATCCATCCTGCCAGTCGCGCGCGGCAATAGTTCCGGTGATGGTGTCAACCTGATCCCAGTCGATGTCCGCAACCACAGGTAGAGGAATGCTCTTGGACTCGCCCGGATCCAGGGTGACATCGAACAGCAGCACCGCCGGGTCTATCTGGTTGAACTCGCGGACTACGAAGTGGAATAGGTCGGGATCGGAACGGTTGCCGGCAGCGTCGACTGCTGCTACTGCAAGCGTGTGAGGCCCCGACGCGGGCGACCATGGAATCGATCCCGCGCCGTTGACTGCGGCGATGAACTCCTCGGGCTGGTCGTCCCGGGTCACGTAGAAGCCCGACGCGTCAGTCTCGTCAGAGGTCGCCTGGAAAGCGTGGCCCACCGGCAGGGCGTCGACGAACTCGTCGTGGCCCACATTGGGCGAGGTCACCGTCGGCGAATTCGGCGGTTCTTTGTCGAGGCTAACGAGGAAGTCCCGTGAGAACGTCCCTGTCGAGGTGCCGTCGTTCAACGTCACGTTGACGCTGTAGGTGCTCTCATCCGCCAACAGGCCAGCGGGCACCTGAACGTCCTTGGATGCGTTGGCAGGGACGCTCAAGTCGATGCCCCAGACACGAGTGAAGTTCGACTTATTGATCCACAGACTCATGGACAGCGTGGTGCTGTCCGGGTCCGTGTTGGCGACTGTGATGGTCGGGTTCTTCGACGAGGTAGTCGCAGCGGTCCCCGGCGAGAAGCTGACGCCGGTGACCTGCGGCTTCTTATTGTAGGTCGTCACGAGCCGCGGGACGTTGCCGGCCGAGGAGTCGAGGCCGCGGTACTCGCGGTAGGTGTTCGCGTTGGTCTCGTCAGCGGCGCCGATGCGGAACCCGTAGTTTGCAGTGCTGCCGTCGGCCCACGCACGCACGATGTTGGTCACGTTCCAGGTCGCGTCGGCGTTGTCGCAACCGCTCGCTCCGTGCGCCGGCGAGTAGTCCACGGCATTGGTCGCCGTTGCGCTCGGCATGTGGTCCCACGTGAGGTTCGGGGCGTTCCAGGGCGTGGTGATCCGGTAGGCGCGCACTGCGCCGGCTTTGCAGGTCGTGGAGTAGTAGTTGCGAAGGATGAGGTTGGAGGAGATGACTCCCTGGCCGTTCCACGTGGAGTTGCCGTTGAACTTGAGGAAGGACCGCCATTTGTACTGGCCGTCGTGTCCCGCGACCAGGCGGACGTTGCCGGTGGCGCCCCCGCCGGGCTGGTTCGTGGTCCAGGTGTGGCTCTCGGCGAGGAGGGTGAAAGTCGGGTCGATCGTGACCGGGTAGACGGTGGAGGGGTCGTTGAGGAAATCCTCAGCCGGGGTCAGGACCAGTCCGTCGGGGGTCTTCGACGACGCCGCGTGAGTGTCGACGTTGAAGTCCAATGGCACGGGAGTCGGCTCGCCGCGATCGTCGACTGTGGCGTCCCACATTACCGGCGCCGGCGCCGTGGCGAGCTCGCCGCCTTGGGCGTCGACGATCGCCAGGTCGCCGCCAGTCGTCTCCTTCAACTGCGCCGACGGCGTGGTGACCGTTAGCTCGAACGCCGCGGCATCGGTGGGCTTCTCCCGCAGCACGATGTTGTGGGTGAATCCAGTGGGGTTGGCGATGACGACCAGGTCGCCGCCGTCGACGACGTCCTTGTAGGTCGCAGTGTTGCCGTCAAGCTCAGGCTTGGGCAGCTCTTCGGGCCAGTTCCACTCCAACTGGCGGCTGGCGTCGTCCGTGGGTGACTCGGCTACCGCGAGTGGGGCGGTACCGCCGTTGGAAAACGACATCTCCACAGGAACGTTCTTGGGTACGACCTTCCCGCCCTCGACCGCGAGCGTCAGATCGATTGGCTTCCAGTTACCGTGTTCGTCGCGGGCCCGGAACGGCGTGGTGGAGCTGGTCGAGTCCAGGTGCCGTCGGGGTTGGCGACAATCTCAGTGAACTCATCGCCCTGATCAGGATCCGGAACTGAGCGCCCGAGGAGCCTGGCCAGGCTCATGCTCGGGCTCACCATGGCTGCACTCGCGCTCGTTTTCCCGGTCCGTGGGCCCGCGCCAGAGGGCTCGGGCGCTGCTGACGCCGCAGGCGTCAAGGCCTCCACGCCGAGAGGCGCAGCAGTCGGCGCGAGCACCGCTAGCACCGCCATACGCGTTGCAAAACCTCGACGGCGAGGGGGGTTCCGAAAAGACATGAATCGAGATTAGGTCCGCGCGGGATCTTTTTGAGCTAATTCTCAAAAACTTGGAACAGCGGCCCGGCGATGACGGGTCTGACGGGCCGGGGTAGCCGCACCGGTTCCCGGTCGGTCGAGCGGCGTCCGCTGACCTTAGAGACGACTTCGGGACGTACGCGCGTCAACTCGGCGACTAGCGCGACTGGGCCAAGACCTGCGACATCGAGCTCATCTACGCGACCCGCATCGTCGCCGGCACCCGCCAAGAGGTCGTCTCCCACGTCGTCGTACCCGATATCGACACCGCCGCGCACGTCGTCGGCGAGGTGTGGCCCGAGCTCATCGCGACAGCCCGCACCCGAGCCGCAGCACTTCATCAGCCGTTCCCGAACCAGCCGAACCTTCCCCGTGCCCTTCTCGGTGCGACCCGGCTCAGCGACGACTTCGACGTCCTCGTCCACGTCTGCGCCTACTTTCTCGAGCGCGCCGCGCTGGCGACCGCCGCTGGAGTGCCGCCGACACCCCTGACACCGCGGCAGGTGCCGATCGAGTGTGTCCACGCCAAGTGGCTGGACTCGCACCAGGGCCTCGTGCGAACCGTCACCGGACTCGACGACCTCGCGCTTCTGCCACCGCACCCGGCGCGCTTTCACTTCACCTACCTCGACTCCGATCACCTGGACGCGCGCGGTCGCCAGCACGACTCCTACAGCGTCGAAGACCAGGTGCCGTTGCCGTACCCGCCACAGGTCGTGCTCATCAGCGAGAACAAGGACACCGCCATCGGGTTTCCGCGCATGCGCGGCGGCGTCGCCATCGAGGGTGAAGGCCGAGGCGCGAGCACCATCGCGTCCGCTCTTTGGGTCCGTTCAGCGCCGCTCGTCGTCTACTGGGGCGACCTCGACCAAGACGGCCTCGAGATCCTGAATGAGTTCCGCGCGAAGGGACTCACCATCACGTCCATGCTCATGGATATCGAGACCTACGAGCGCTACCAGCGATACGGCACTACGCAAGACCGGAACGGCAAGCCGATCAAGCTCCACCCTCCCCGCGACGTCCCGCACCTACTCGAGCACGAGGGTGAGCTCTACCAGCTCCTCACCAGCAGCACCGCGCCCGTTCCGCGCGTCGAACAGGAGCGCATTCCGCTGGAGGTCGCGGAAGCTCGGCTGAGTGAGCTTGTGAAGCTTGCTGCATTCACCCGCGCCAACCCGATGCGCGGTACGGATCGCTGACCAACAGTGGGCTGGCCGATCAAGCCGGCGGGAGCGTCTCCGCGTACAGACCCGTGTCGACCTCGCGAGCAGAGCGATCCGGAGCCACACGAGTTCGATTTGGTCATCGGCCGCCCGTGTCACAGGCGCGCCAAGAGAGTCTCGGGACTCCCGTCGCCAGAGCAGCTGTAAAGGCGAGATAGGTCGTTTCAGCTGCTTCAGACAGCCAAGCCTCGGGTTCCGAGTGGGTGCGGACGGGTGAGTGGATTCAGCAGCCACCTGGGTTGTCCGCGCAGGCCGATTCCGGATTGATGTCCCTCAGAATTTCCGTTTGCGACGCTCCACATCTCTGGGGCACTCATCGGCGCTGCCCGTCGGCGCTGGGGCAGTACTGATGCGCGTCCCGCCACGTCGTGCACCACCGGAGTTCATAGCGCTCGGCCAGGACCAGCAGCCATGGCCCGAGGCGAGGATCGATGTGCATACCCCGTCAAGGGCCATCAATGGCGCGATTTTCACCGGTCCCCTCCGCCGGGCGGGCGTCTTCGTGGGGCGGCGAAGCCATCGGCTCATCTGCGAGGGCCAGTCGTCGCAGTTCCGCGCAGAGGGCGTCCTGGGCGGTGGTCGCTTTTGTGCGGGGGACAGTCAGGAGCGCCGGATAATGGGCGAACGCCAGGTCGGCGAACCTGTCGAGGTCGACGTCAGCCGGGTAGGAGTGGATAACCCATCCGCGAGCGGACAGAGCATTCACGCTGTACTGGTTGGCCTGTTCCACGAGCCTGACGTCCCAGTCGAGCAGGATGCGTACCCGGTTCTCTCGGTCGAATACCCGGAGATGGTGGCCGCTCTCAAGGATCCACAGTCCCGCGTAGTTGCCGTGTGCAAAGTCGTCGGGCTGGATGGACATGTGCTCCCAGTACGCCCTTGTTCCCGGACAGAGAGGGTGGTCGGGCGACCACGGGCAGCGTTCAACTTCGTCGTGGGAAGCACGTTCGTCGAAGACCGCCCAGAAGCCACCCTCGGTGCCGGTTTCAGACCACAGGTCGAGGGAGCCGCGGATCGTGAGGACCTCAGTCATCTCAGTTCCACTACACGCGCGGTCATGGCCGGTGACCGGGGAGGAGTCCGGTTGCCCAGTCCGGGCACGGTCCGCAGCAACCATCGCAGCCATGGATCGTTACGTCTCGTCTTTGGGTGTTCCACCAGAACGCCGCGTCCTGCGGGTCGGGGTGGCCGACGCCGTGGTCGCAGATTCGTTCCGCGGTGCTCTTGTCGTCGCGCCAACGAACGGGTGCTTTATCGAGCGGATGTGGCCGGGGGTCGTGAATCCAGCAGCCCCATGGCTGGCCCTGGCAGGACGACGATGAGTGGACATGTCCGAGCATCCCGTTAGAGACAGCGACGAGGTCTCCAGATGCGAGGTCAAACCGGGCGGCCATCACTTCCACTTGCACGGTCGTCAGGACGTTGGGGGTTAGCGATGAGATATCCGCGGTCTCCCAGGCGGTGCCATAGATGGCGACCGCAGGGTTGGCCCAGCGCACGGTGGAGACGCCGTCACCGCGGAGGTCGATTACGAATGCGGTGGGGTGACCGAGGTCGATGCGATCGAAGCTGAGCAGTGAGAGGGTCTCGCCATCGCGCCGCAAAGGCTGCGACCACGGATGCTCGCCACCGCTGCTGGAGGGCGTCCGTGTCAGGGTGCCTCGGCCGGCTTCTGCGTCCCAGGTGACCTTGTAGCGGCTGCCACTCGCCGTCTCCAGATCGACGTCAAAACTGTGCGTCTCCAGCAGGGGCAGACCGACTACCCCGAAGGCTGGCTCATCGCTTCTCATTGGCTCTCCAGTTGCCGCACCAGCCGATCAGTGCACTTCTCGTGAGGTGCGACGATGCCTACCGTGACGTCACGCCGCTGGGTAAACCACCCACAAGCGGCGTCTTGAGGATCAGGTTGTCCGATGCCGTGGCGGCAGCGGAGTTCGGCATTCTGATCGTCTGCGCACCGGTACATCGGCGCGTCGGCCAGGGAGTGTCGTCGTCTGGGTGAGTGCATCCAACAGCCAGCGCCGTTGTCTGCCCAGACCGACTCTGGGTGGATGTCCCGCAGAAGTCCGTTAGCGACGCTCCACGTCTCCAGGTCACTCATCGGACGCTGGCCCCGTCCGGCGCTGGGGCGGGTCTGATGTTCTGGACCGTTGATGAGGTCCGGTAGTGCTCTGCCCGATCGGGGTCATCAGGATCGTCGAACCAGACGAAGAACGATTCGCCGACCTTCGGCCAAGCGTCTACACGGGTGATCGGCATGGCATTGCCGTCGAACTCCCTCCCGTCGGCTCCGCTGCTCGGACCCGGCCGGCGGGTGTAGGTCGTGTCGTCGAGATCCCAGATGTGGCTCGAGTCAGCGGTCTCCACCACCCAGACCCCGGTCGTGAAACCGTTGAGCTCCTGGACTTCTCTGACCATGAGCGGGAGGTCGATGTCTTTGGCGCGTTGGTGTTCGCGGCATCGGGTGCGGCGGAGGTACTTCGTGGTTGTGACGACAGCATTCGCGCCGCACACGTCGCAGATGTAGTAGGAGCGTGCCTCGATCTCGCCGATGGCGTCGCGTACGTGCAGTCGGTGCGAGGCGCCGTCAGCGTCCTCATCGGCGAGCACGTAGTAGATCCGGAGGCCGCCGAGCTTCTGTTTGAGTTGCGTCAACTTCCAGCCGGGGAGTTCTCGGTCCAGGATTGCGATTGCTTCTTCGATGAGGTTTGCCCAGCCGGCTGGAGCATGGGATCCCAGGTTGGGCAGGTTCGGGACTGCGATGGTGCGGTTGTCGTCGTTCATGAGGACCTCCCGGGGGCGGATGTACCTGGCGCACCCGATCACCGGGTGCCCGTAGTTGTTTGGCGCCGAAGCGTCTTGTCGCGGTCAGGGAGTTGCAGGAATGCGTGGTCGTTCCCGCTCGCCTCCCGGTGATGGTGCACCGTTGGTGCTGGTCGAAATCACGGGGCCGTTCAATCGCACCGCGGGATCTACGTGCGCAAGGGGGCTCTCGGTGATGAGTTGGTGTAGCTGTCGACCCTGTGGGGTCAGGGTGAACCCATGACGGCTTCGCTCGAGGAGCGTGACCCCCACCTGCCTCTCGAGTGAGCGCATCGCAACACTGAGAGTCGGTTGCCGGACGCCGATCAGATTCGCGGTCTGCGTGATGGTGCCGACGTCGACGACCATCTTGAAACGGGCCATCAGCACGGCGAGTCGCCGTGTCTCCCACGACTGGTCAGACATTGCAAATGCCACCCGCCCAGATAGAGGAAGTCGGTCGAGGTCGTGCGAGACGCTCCTCCTTGCCCCGCGCAATGACCGGTTCGCCCAACCGTCGAGCGTCCGATCTAGCTGTGGTGGCGGACAAGTCCAGCAGCCGTCGGTGCCGTAGGCGGGTGCCCATGTGATGGGCTCGTCGAGGCGATTGACGAGCAGTGCGTGCTCGGCGCGTCGCACCATCAACGGCGGCGGATCGCTCTCCCATTCGGATCGCTGTCGTGCATAGGCATGTCGCAGCGGTCCCGGTAGGTGGAGGCAAGATTCGCTCAGTAAGACGTCGTTGCCAGAAAGCGCTTCATGGATCCACCACGACATGAACGTCCGGAGTCGCGGGGTCGGACGCAGCCCGAGTTCGCGGGCGATTCTGCGCGCTGTCCGTTCAGGGATCGGAGTCGGCGCTCGAAAGGTGTGGCGGCGTCGGGTGTAATCGATGGGTACCGCGGCGGTGCTGATGGCATCGTGGAGTCGGACCAGTTCCTCGAAGTGGTCGTGGCCGGATCCCGGCGTTCGGCCCAGAAGGGGGCCCAGTTCTCGAGCCGTTCGTGGTCCCAGGTGCTCATGGTTGAGTTGTCTGCAGGCCTCGGTCGTGGTCAGGTTGGTCGCGATCCTGAGCAGCGCTGCGCTGACGACCAGGCCGATGTACGGGTTCGCATCAGCCCAGGGACTTGCAGCGCGAAGGCTCGGCCAAGCCCTCGCTGGGAGGCGTGAGCCGTCGAGCGGCCAACGTTCGGTGCCGTCCGAGCGGTACCGGGCAGTCCCGATTCGGATGCTGCGCGCCGCGGCAGGTCGACGTGCCTTGGTCGGATCGTCGAGTGCTCTGATGAGGTTCCAGGACAGGCTGCGTGCGTTGGCTCCTGTCACGGCGTCGCGGCGGGCTTTCGGTGATAGCAGGACCGAGACGACCTCTCTCGCTTGTTCGCAACTTGAACTCGTGAGCACCAGCGTCGCAGCCGTTGCTGCCATGGCGAAGGCGACAGGCGACCGGACAGCGTCGCTGAACCGAGCAGCCGGGCTTCTCATGGGAGTAAGCCCCAGGATCGGTGACCAGCTGGCGACGAGGTCCTCCACCTCCACGCGCGACGAGGCGGCGCCGCGGGCGGGAGTGGTGTCGCCTGCCAGATGACTGGTCCCGACAAGGACGTCGACGTACACGGGCGGGATCTGGTCAGTTGGTAGGTGAACGATGAGTCTTCTCGTGAGGCTTGCGAGGTCTCTAATCCAGGTGATCGCAGGCGTCGGGGTGCCGAAGTAGTCAACCTGTGCATGCGGGGACTCGATGACGGCGCGAATGTGCCGTTGAGCTGCGAGGACCGGTCCGAGTCCGGCGTGCGTTGTTAGGAACGCCGCGCTGTTGGTTTGGGAGAGTGCTGCCGTCGCGCAGCGGCACAAGCCGTCTCCGCTCGGGAACTCATGGTGGGTCGATGGCACAGCGACGGGGTGTCCGTAACGAGAGCGGCGTATGTCGCCTCCGCATACCTGGCACCGATTCGCTAGTAGGACTCTGTGTTCGGCGCACGCGAAGCTCCAGTGGAGATACCAGTGAAGTCGCCATCTCAGGTTTCGATGCTTCAGGCACTCGGGGCAGTAGCGAGCTCCTGCTGCTCTTGCCCCGAACTCACCGCCCTTGCGGCGCCCGGGCTCGTCGCGAGGCATCAGTCCCAGGTGGGCGTAGCGGCGAAGTGTCATTGCGGTGACGCGTTCGGGTGGGATCGCCAGTGCGGTGGAGACGAGCTCGGTCTGCTCACTCGTCAGGCCACGTGCGCCTGCGTAGGCGCGAGTGCGACGAACGCCGAGATACTGGTAGATGTCCGCGACGGGCACAGCGAGTCGGTGAGCGACGTGTTCCAGGTAGCCGTCCAGCGGCTCGTCGTCGAGCGGTGCCGGGGCATAGGCGAACGGGACGGCTGGGCTCATGCTGTTACCTGTTGTGCCGCTGAGTCGCGGCGCACACTGTCGGCTTCGTTGCGGACCAGATCCGCCGTCACGACGCCCTTGTTGTTCGCAATTGCCTCGACGAAGGCTCGTTTGAGCGTGTTCAGGATGCTGCCCAGACGTCCATCGAGATGGAGCAGGAGGTCGCGGATCAGGTGATGGTCCATGTAGCGAAGGTCGAGGTCTACAACCTTTCGCATTCGTCGGTCGAGTGACGTGATCGCATCGAAAGCCGTTCGCTCTTGGCCGGTCCTGAGTGGGCTGAGGTTGAGCTGGATTCGACGACGTTGCAATTGCAAGACCGTGTCGTTGTTGCGACCTGGGTCCCGCAGGAGTGCTGAGTGTTCGAGGTCGATGCCGACGAAGACGAACGGAACCGGCAGGTGGAGCAGGTTCCTGATGCCGTCGGTGAGCCGGGACGCGCTGTCGCTGACGCGCCGGTACATCTGTGCGTCGTCGACGACGATCAGTCGAACTCCGAGGGAGGGCAGGGCCTGGCTGAGCATCTGGTGGAGGTCCTTCTCGTTGCCCACGTCGGGAAGTCCCAGGACGCGAGCAATAGCAGCGAGGAGTCCACGGGCCTCCTGCTTCGACGCTGCCTCGACGTAGACGTAGGGCGTCTGGAGGTAGCCGTCGGGGTTGCGTTGACGCCAAGCATGAGGCTCCGTCATTGCCCGCTCCAAGACGACCTGGGTGAGCGCCGAGCTCTTGCCGAGATGTGAGGGGCCGCTGACGGCGAGCCAGCACTCGTTGGTTCCCGTGTGCTGGCGCATCACCTTGTCGAGCGCCGATCCAATCTGTGCCTCGTAGCGCGTTGGGACGTGCTGGGCATGGATCCAGCTGTAGAGCGCGTCGGGCGTGCATGGAGGGGCCGTTGTGCGCAGCTGGTGAATGGCGGGCCAATGATCTGGTTCGGCGAAGGAGAGGCGTGGCATCAGGCTTCCTCCCAGTCGTCGAATCCGGCTAAGAAGCGGTCCGCGACCTCGTCTTGGTAATCGGCTGTGAGGTCCGCGAGCATGTTGAGATCCCATCCGCCGCTGTCGATGAGTCTCTGGCGCGCCTTCCTTGTCGCGGTCTTCTTGCCCCGGTTGATGGGGACGACCGTCAGCTCGCTGTCGAGGCCTTCGACGCGCCATGCCTGGGCCATGAGTTCGAGCAGGTCGGCTCGGCGACTGGCCATTTCGTCGTGGGTGGGCCAGCGCTGCCCCTGGAGCGACATCCGCAGCGCTTCGCGCACTTCGGCGAAGGCGGGGGTAACGCCGCTCGCAACCCCTGGGGCATGCAGCGTCCGGACCTTGAATGTTCCTGGCTCAGGCCAAAACAGGCTGCCTGGTGCGTCCGGGTCGTAGTAGAAGGTCAGCGGGCGCCGCGCGGTGCCGCGCGATGTTGAGTGCTTGATGATCGGCTCATAGTCCGCACAGGTGTATCGCCGCTTTTGCCAGGTGACTCCATCATCGTGGGGGACTAACGACAGATGCGGCAGCAGTCGCAGCGCGAAGGTCGGGTCGGTCAGAACCCGAATCGGTACGCCGCGCGTCAGCGAGACGCTGACGGCCTCCAAGGGCGTGAGGTGCCTGTTCGGCATCGTGGCGTCAGTAAGGCCGGTGTGGGGCTGATTCGCCACCCATTCCGGCCAGACTCGAAAAGCCGCTCGAGCCTGCTCGAACGTGAGGAGCCGTCTGGCCTGCCGAGACGGCTTGTTCTCGACGGTGTTGCCCTTGTGGCCCGGGACGAGCTCGCAAGCGATGCCGAACTTCCGGATCAGCGACTCAATGTAGGCCTTGTAGGTTGGATCCATCGTCCGGGCCCAATAGAGCGTGATCCCCAGTTGAGCGCACAGGCCGATGAAGTAGTGGTTCTCCTCTTCAGCGCCATGGTCGACAGCGATGCAGCCCGGAAGGGTGGCGGGAGGTGGCTCAGCGCCGCGCCAGAGGTTGGCCGTCACGACATTCGGGATGGTGGAAAGAGCGTTCGTCGCGGATGGCGTGGCGGGGTCGCCCCAGAGTGAAGTTCCACCGAGGATGTCCCACAGGAGAAGTCCTAGATGAACGCCTCGCGGTGGCCCAGGAACCAAACGTAGCCAGCAGTAGCGGGTGCTGACGCACACTGCGAATACGGCCCAGACCCGTTGGGGTCCGTCAGGGCCGGCGACGTGGATGTCAACGGGGGTGGAGTCCATCTCGATGCGGTCCCCGAAGTCGAAGCCCCGGTGACGCAGACCGTTAACTGCTTTGCGGTTCCTCTGCTGCTGCCTGGTCTTGGCCGTTCGTGGATCGCGTCCGCGGCCGAATTGTCGAACCAGTTTGGCGAAGGTCTTCGCCGAGAGCACATCGGCTTCTAGCGGGAGCGGCGCTCCGTAGGGGCCGATGACCCCGGGCGTGCGACTGACCAGGCGTTGGCGCCGGAGCAGATCCAGGACCTCAGCGTGCTCGCTCAGCCGGGTCTTCTTGCTGGAAACGTCACGGTCCATCAGGTACTGCCGCACCACTGCAAGGATCTCGGGAGGAACGTCGGCGATGCCCAGGGAGCGCAGTTTCCGCGTGCTGTGCCGAGCCATTCCCAAAGGCCCGTCACGTTTGACCCGCGTTATCCACCGACCGAAGTTGCTGTCACTCACTCCGAGTTCGGCGACCTTCGCTTGGCGCCGCGTGGTTTCGTCCGTCGTCTCAGGATCGTAAGGGTTCGGTCGTCGGTCAGAAGCCCGGGCGCCTCGGCCGACCGTGACGTCATAGACGTGCTGGGCAAGCTCGAATGCCTCTCGCTTCTTCTCCTCAGAGAGCCAGTTGAGGAGCTCGGTGTTGTGGTCGACCACGATGAGCGGATTCTCAAGGCGATGGCGAGCCGCTGCTTCCCTGAGCAGTTCCCGGGCCGGCACCTTGTGCGCTTCGCCGTTCTCGTAGACGACGATCATGAGTTCGCCAAGTTCGTCGACGAAGTGCTTGATAACCACTCGCTCGTTTCCGTTGACGTCGCGAACCACTGCATCGAGGGACAGATCGACCGGTAGTGAATGCAGCCCGGTGTCATCGAATGACTCGGTCATTGCGCGCCTCCTGAGTCCGCTTGTTCTGGCCATGTCAAGCCCGTCACCACTCGCAGCGGCGCGTCGAGATCCGCTGAGCACTGGCCGGTCGCGAGAAGGTGAAAGAGAACTGCCTGGCCCACACCCAGGGCGTCGGGTTCCAGGACGGCGCTCTCGTCACGGAGCTTCTTCCCACTGCTCTGCAGATCCGCGATGATCCGGATCAGGCCCGCTGCTGTGTGGGGGCGAGCGTCCCTGACTGCCGCTGTCGCTTCGGCGAGCGCCGGGTTCCACCATCTGTATCTGGAGAGCAGCTGGAGGTTGTGGGCGCGCTGTGCGGACATCTCGCTGAGAACCTCGTATGGGACACCAGCGTCCGCGAGAGACCGGGCGGTGAGTTTGAAGGCCATCTGAGTCCAGGGCTCCTCCAGCCGAACAGAGTGCTTGACGTCGAAGAACACCAGCCGCCCGTCGATGACCGCGGCAAGGTCGGGAACGCGCCACGCCTTCCCCTCCTCGTGGGTCCACAGCAACAGGCACGGCTGCGTATACAACCCACTGACCCGCGGGTCACACGCCAGATGCTGCAGCCAAGCAAGCTCCAGCCGAGACTCGACCGTGAGCATCAGGACGTAGCCGTCCCGGACGGCAGGGAACATCGCGATCGTGTTCGGCGCATCGCAATATGTCCCGACTCGGCGAATCGGCAACAGGTCCAGACTCGTCGGCAGCTCGATGTCGGTCACCGGCTGGACGACTGCTTTGTCGGCCACGTTCCAGACGACCGAGCAGTTCCCCGCACCCAGTTCGTCATTTTCCGCGAGCTCCATGACGCGGTCCTGCGTCAGGAGCGGACTGAGAAGCTGACCAACGGCCTTCGGGATTCGCCTTGTCCCTCGACGGGCAGTGGCCCTCGGCATGGCCGGATGGGGCTCAGGAAGCACGGACAGGCTCGGGTCGCCGCGACGGTGACTATCCAACGGGTGTCCCATGTCGGACCGTTCCTAGCCATCCAAGGCTTCGCCCCGACACGATTGCGAGCCATGTGGCCATGGGTACACCGAGTACGCGACACTAGTCATAGCAGTGCCCTTCGTGTGGATGCCTAGTCTCCACGAGGCGCTGTCAGCGAAGCCCGCTCGGCCGTTGCACCGGCCCTGAGCGGGCTTTGCGCCCTTCTGGGCGCTTCGCTGCCGGCTCCCCGTTGGCGCGAGCGTACGCCCTAGAGCGGCATCAACGCCACCATTTGGGAACGCGACTCGATGCCATCGAGCCAAATGCCGACGGCCCTTCTCGCCCAGAGTGTGTATTTGGATACGCTCACCGACGTTCGTAGGGCTGACCTGCGATAACGTGATCCGCATGGTCGATCTGGCGATGCAGCAGGTGCTGACGCGACCCGCACTGGCCTTCCTGCGAGCGTCTTTGAATGCACGCGAGGCAGAACCTGCAATCCGTACTCCACCCGCCGCACCGCCGCATCCGCCCATGACGCCGCCTTCGACCGATGCACTGGAGATTGCGAGCTGGTGCCGCCTTCCGGAGTGCACCGAGCGAATCACTCGCGAGACTCGCAAGGGGCGGGCGCGATGGTTCTGCACTGACGAGCACCGCCTTGAATACCGGTTCCGCGGCGAGGCCCTTGACCGGGCGATCGCGGAGCTCGGACAGAACCTTCAATCCACAACGCGACGAGAAGCTCGTCTGCGCGAAGGAGTCGTCAATTGGTTGCTGGAACTGCGGCAGCAATACGACATCAACCCGTCCCGGGCACGGTCCGAACGGGCGCTGTATGACATTCGCAGATTGCTCATCGAGTTCATCGACGTGGCGCAGCGCCAGGCACCCCCCGACCTGCGGCAACGGAACGAGGTCGAGGTATCGCCGCGGGGTCGTGGGCAGATCTCCTGGGAAGACCTGCTTCGCCTCTTCGAAGACGCTGCGGTTCGGGAGGCCATGCGGCTTCGCCAGCCCGGCGCGATCCTACGTGCGGCCGAGCTGGCCGACCTCGTTCGCCAGTCAACTTCAGGTCAGCCCGCGCCTGAGGACCCTCAAGGGTGTCCGGACCCGAAGCCTCAGCTAGGTGGCGCACCATCCTAAGCAGCCAGAATTGCGATGCTTCCGCCCTGGCCGGGCGCTCATGCAGGTCTCGGAGTCCGCGCGCCGGCGGCGGGTTCTATCGCCAGCCAGCTCTTCTTGCCCCCGCTCGACAGTTGCTCGCCCGTCGACGACATCGGCGTGGTCCTCGAATGGACCACGGTTGCCTGTTCGCGTGTGAACGCTCCTCGGCGTCACGACGCGCGGGCGTTCCGGCTGAGGAGGAGTTCGCGGCGGCGAAACCGAATCTGCTCGGTGGCTGAGTGGCCTCCGACGGGCCCGCGCATAGACGGTCGCGAGGGACCTCGGATCAGGCGAGGATGCGTTCGCCGAGCGGGGCTCGGAAGCGTTGTGACAGCACGGATCGGAGTTGGAGGAACAGCGCCACGTCGCCGGGAAGCACGTGGGCGAGGGCCGCGCTCAGTACTTCTGCTGCCTCGGGGACGTTCAGGCAGGTGACCAGATCGGCTTGGTGTGCCGCGGTGAAGACCTCGTTCTTGATCGCCTCTAGCGCATCGGCCGCGCCGCGGATTACGGGATCGAGCGTGGCCGGGTAGGGGCTTGTGTCGATTTCATCGTTCAAGGCGCCCCAGTCCACGCGAGGCGAGGCTGGGTGCGGGGATTTTGCGATCTGGTCCAGAACCAAGCCGAGGCCGAGCGTGCGCTCGTGTACGCGTAGGTCGCGTTCAATCGCGGGCACCATGTCGGACGCGCTGGCGAGGGTCAGACGGCATGCCGTTGCGGTCAGGTCGTCCCGAATCAGTCGCGCCACGGCGTTTCGTTGGTCGACGCCGCTATCGGCGTACCGCAAGAGAATGCGTAGGGAACGGTCAAGGCCAAAGGCCGAGGGAGCGTCCAGTACGTGGAGGCCGTGGGCGAGGATTCGGCGGCTCCAAATTGGCCAGGCGCGCGCCATGCCGTCGTCCAGGATGTCGAGCGCGAGCTCCGGGCCGATCGGTAGGTGCACTCCGATGCGTTCGGCTGCACCCTGGTCAATCGTCTCGACGAGTTCGACGACGGCTTGGTGTTCGTGTGCGCGCGGTTCGGCAAACACCTTTCCGGCCGCGAACAACCACGTGTTCCGCCAGTGCGGGCTGGGCGCCAAGAGACGGAGCCTTCTGATACGGGTCTCGAGCGGCGCGTCGCTGATTCGTCTGGCCGCCACGAGTTCCTGGAGTGAGCGCACGTCGAAACCAAAGCCGTCGTTCCTAGGCGCAATGAGGACCAGCCGCTGGGTAGCGGATTTGATGATCGAATCAAGGACGTCAGAGTGATGCCCGTCAGGCTGAAACTCTGCCTCATCGAGAATGTGCCAAACGATGTCGCGCAGCTCCGGCTCGGTCAGCACGGCGGTGGAGTGTTCGGCGGTTTCGCTGCGTTGTTGTAGTAGGAAGCCGGCGCGCTCGTGAAGCTGGTGGATGAACGGTTCGTACTTGGTCAGCAGCGTGCGAACCATCGTCGGCTTGTTTCGTTCCCGCCGTACGACGGTGTCGTAGTAGTCCGAGAACAAGCTGTACCTGTCCGGGGCTATGGTCCCGGCTCCGTCAACGATGATCGACAAGATCAGGACCTGCAACGGAGTCCGAAGCAGCTTGACAAGGTTCTCGTCGTTGGCAGCCCCGCGAAGGGCTGCGGTGACCTTTCCGATGCGCTCCTCGTCGCCGCGGAGGCGCACCTGGGCAGCTTTGGTTCCGAAGGTGACGGCTTCTTCGGGTGTGAGGTCGTCAAGGGCGACGGTCTCGAACGAGGATGGGTCGATGTTTTCGGTATAGCCCACCGGTCGCGTGGTGATGACCGCAAGGAGATCGCATCGGTCTCCTTCGGCGTTGTTGACGAACTCCACTACACGCTCGATCACGGTGCGCCGGGTCTCTGGCTCGGTGACTTCGTCGAGTCCGTCGAACACGACCAGCCAAGGCCAGGCGCCGAGCCACGAAGTGAGGGCGGCGGGCGTGACGGTTCCGTGGTTCGACCTCTTGCTGATGCGTTCGGCCACGTAGCGCATCAGCGATTCGTCGAGTTTGTGTCCCCGCTCCTCCGCGTAATGGGCGAGGTCGATGCGCAGCGGCCAGCGACGGTGGCGCGGGAGTTGGTGACCCAGCTTGTGCAGTACCGCCTCAGTGCCAGCGAGCACGGCGTCGTGGTTGGCGGCGAGTGCAGTCGAGCCCTTGAGTGCTGCCACGCGGTAGGCCTGCACGATCAACTTCGAGATCGTGGTCTTGCCGTTGCCGGGCTGGCCGGTGAGCACAATGTGGCGCGGGCCGTCGACGGCGGTGATGTCTCGGGCAAGGATGTTGTCGCCACGTTCGAGCACATGCCTGAGTACGGTGCTCCTGCCGCCTCCGCCTGGGAACGTCGCCGGGAGGTCGATTGCGACCTCGTGAACTGGGATGCCTCGATTGTCGCGGTCTCCGGCGTCATCGAAGTAGACCAGCCCGTCAGAGAGGAGTTCTGTGCGTGCTTGGTCGAGTAGTACCGGCTCGCTGTCCTTGACCGAGACGTTCCCGGTGAGCTCCGAGATGAAAGTGAACACATCGCTGGCCGTCAGGAACGCATCGAATCGGCGGCGCACTGCTGCGTTAGCGTTCAGCAGAGCGTCGATCTGGTTGCCGTCCCAGAATCGGATCGCCCTGATGTGCGCGATCCGCTTGCGTCGCTGGGCTTTGTCGACGACGGCGTCTGGATCGTCGACGTCGCGGCTAGCGTTGTTCAACTTGGCTCGGTAAGCCTCGATGTTCTTGCGGATCGCGTCGTGGCCGCCCGAATTCTGCACGGGCGTGAGGGCGACGTTGGTGATGAAGATTAGCTGGTCGGGCAGCGGGGCGCGTGGGTCCTTCTTATCCCAGTCGGCCCAGGCGTCAAGCTCCTTCTTCACTTCTCCCCAGAGCCACGAGGCGTCGGCGGTCGGTGAGTCGGAGACCTTGGCGTGATGCTTAACCTGGAAGACGGTGTAGCCGGTGAACGCCTCGCCCGCGGACTCCTCGGTCGACCCGAACGTCAAGGGACCCTCGAAGTACAGATCCCGGCCGCCGTCCTTGCCCGCGCCCATGACTTGGATGCCCGCGCCGAACTCGGCGACCGCGAGGGCGGCCGCCATCGACTGAAAGGCACCGGGGCTCAACAACTGCAGCTGGTGCTTCACTGACGACTCCACGGTTCGAGGGACGGCTCAAGCTAGCAGCGCCGGGCGACTCGGTCGCCCAGTTCTGGCACACGTGCCTGGACTTCAGACGAAGGTTCGATCGCCTCGTTTCACTGTCGTCCCGACGAACCTGCAGGACATGCAAATTGGATCGTTCATCTGCAAACTCAGGGGTCGTCGGCAGTTCTCGCGGTCAGTGCGCCATGTCGACGAACCGGCTGTAGTGACCCTGGAACGCCACGACGATGTCGCGGGTCGCGCCGTTGCGGTGCTTGGCCACGATCAGGTCGGCCTCGCCGGGGCGGGTCGACTCCTTCTCGTAGACGTCGTCGCGGTGCAGCAGGACGACCATGTCGGCGTCCTGCTCGATCGAGCCGGACTCGCGCAGGTCGCTGACCGCGGGGCGCTTGTCGGCGCGCTGCTCGGGGCCACGGTTGAGCTGGGAGAGCGCGATGACGGGGATCTCGAGCTCCTTGGCGAGGAGCTTGATCTGACGCGAGAACTCGGAGACCTCGAGCTGGCGGGACTCGACCTTCTTGCCCGAGCTCATCAGCTGGAGGTAGTCGATCACCATCAGCTTGAGGTCGTGCTTCTGCTTGAGGCGGCGGGCCTTGGCGCGGATCTCGACCATGGTCATGTTGGGCGAGTCGTCGATGAACATCGGCGCCGCGGACACCTTCGCGACGTGGCGCGCGAGGCGGTCCCACTCCTCGGTGCCCATCTTGCCGTTGCGGATGTGGTTGAGGGGGATGCGCGCCTCGGCCGAGAGCAGACGCATGACGATCTCGGCGCGCGTCATCTCCAGGCTGAAGAAGGCGGCGGTCAGGTTGTTGTGGATGGCGGCGGCGCGGCAGAAGTCGAGAGCGAGGGTCGACTTGCCCATCGCGGGTCGGGCGGCGACGACGATCATCTGGCCGGAGTGGAATCCGTTGGTGAGCTCGTCGAAGTCGGCGAAGCCGGTCGGGACGCCGTAGATGCCCTGCTCGCGGTTCTCGATCGCCTCGATCTCGTCGAGGACGCCGTCCATGATGTCGCTGAGCGGCGCGTAGTCCTCGGTCTTGTTGCGGTCGGTGACCTTGTAGATCTCCGACTGCGCCTCGTTGACGATGCCGTCGATCTCGCCCTCGCCGGCGTAGCTGATCTGGACGATCTTGGTGCCGGCGTCGACGAGGCGGCGCAGGATCGCCTTCTCGCGCACGATCTCGGCGTAGAAGCCGGCGTTGGCGGCGATCGGGACGTTGGCCGCGAGCGTGTGCAGGTACGGCGCGCCGCCGATCTTCTGCAGCTCGCCGCGGCGCTGGAGCTCGCCCGCGACCGTCACCATGTCGGCCGGCTCGTTGCGGCTGTAGAGGTCGAGGATCGTGTCGTGGATCGACTCGTGCGCGGGCCGGTAGTAGTCGACGCCGCGGAGCACCTCGACGACGTCGGCGATCGCATCCTTGGAGATGAGCATCGCGCCGAGCACCGACTGCTCGGCGGCCATGTCCTGCGGAGGCGTGCGGCCCCCGGAGGGCGCCTCACCGGGCGCGTACGACGCGGGGCCGTCGCTCCAGTCCTGCGGCGGGTCGGCGGTCCAGGCCGGCGGGTCGTCGGTGAGACTCACGCCTCTGATCCCCCTCCTACGTCGTGCTGCTCGTCCTGCTCGTCCGGCTCACCCGGGTCACCCGGCTTACCCGGCTCATCGTCTCGCTCGTCCAGCTCGTCGTCCGGTGCTCACGCTGCCAGGGGGGTCCGACACAATGTCCGGGCGCCCCGGTCCGCCGGACTCGCGCTGATCTGAACCGGCAACCTACGGGGAGGACCGGGTCGGATGAAAGCCGCCGAGAGCGGACTATTCACAAGGGTTGGGGATAACCCGCCGCGCCCCGTGGAGGACACGCGGACATGATGTGCACGGGCTGGGGAGGAAGCTGTGGAGACAGAGGTGGCCGATCTGTGGAAACCGGCTCTGACCTGCGTAAACACTGACTCACAGTTGTGGAAGACAAAAACCATACGTGTGATCCCGTTCACTTTGCGGCCACCCGGGCGTTGCGACCGGTCCCCCGGACGTCCCCGTCGTCCACCGCTCCTCCACGCTCACTTTCCACAGGGTGACCGTAGTTATCCACCGGTCCTGGGACCGGCCCGGTGACCCGTCCCACAGCGGCACTCGATAGGGAGATCGCGCGGCTCGCGATCCCGGCCTTCCTCGCCCTCGTCGCCGAGCCGCTCTTCCTGCTCGCCGACTCCGCGGTGGTCGGCCACCTCGGCACCCCCGAGCTCGCCGGACTCGGCATCGCCGGCACCGTGATCACCACCGCCGTCGGCCTGTGCATCTTCCTCGCCTACGGCACCACGGCCGGCGTCGCCCGCCAGCTCGGCGCCGGTCACCGTACGGCGGCCCTCGCGCAGGGCCTCGACGGACTCTGGCTCGCCGGCGCGATCGGCCTGCCCGTCACCCTCGCCACCGCCCTCCTCGCCGGCCCGCTCGTCGGCCTCTTCGGCGCCACGCCCGACGTCGTAGACCCGGCGACGACGTACCTGCGGATCGCGGCGCTGGGCGTGGTCCCGCTGCTGCTGATCCTCGCCGGCACCGGCGTACTCCGCGGCCTGCAGGACACCCGGACACCGCTGGCCGTCGCCGTCCTCGGCAACCTGGCGAACATCGCCCTCAACGTCTCCCTCGTCTACGGCGTGGGCCCCCTCCCCCGCCTCGGCATCGCCGGCTCCGCGCTCGGCTCGGTGCTCGCCCAGACCGGCATGGCGCTGGCGCTGGTCCTGGTCGTGGTCCGGGCGGCCCGCCGCGAGGGCGCGACCCTGCGCCCCCACCTGCCCGGCGTCCGGGCCGCGGCCCGGGCCGGCGTCCCCCTCATCATCCGGACCCTCACCCTGCGCGCGTCCCTCCTCGTCACCACGTACGCCGTCGTCCTCACCGCCACGGACACGCGCAGCAGCGCGGTCCCCATCGCCACCCACCAGCTCGCGATGACGCTGTGGGGCTTCCTCGCCTACGTCCTCGACGCGATCGCGATCGCCGCCCAGGCGATCACCGGCCGCCACCTCGGCGCCGGCGACGCGGCGGCGGCCCGGGCGGTCACCCGGCGGATGGTCCGCTGGGGCGTGGTCAGCGGCGTCGCCACCGGCGTCCTGCTCGCCGCGAGCAGTCCGGTCCTGGGCGCGCTCTTCACGGGCGACGACGGCGTCCGCGACGCGCTCGTGCCGGTGTTGTTGCTGGCAGCGGTGGCGCAGCCCGTGGCCGGGGTCGTGTTCGTCCTCGACGGCGTCCTGATCGGCGCCGGCGACGGCCGCTATCTGGCGCTGGCCGGCGTGGTGGTCCTCGGCGGCTACGCTCCGGTCGTGCTGCTGACGAGCGCGCTGGGCGCGGGACTCCCCTGGCTGTGGGTCGTGTTCTGCGTACTCTTCATGGGCGGGCGGATGCTCACCTTGCTGCGGCGGGCCGCCGGCGACAGCTGGCTGGTGACCGGGGCGACCGCGTGAAGCCGCTGCAGGCGGTCGGACTCGGCCTGGTCCTGCTCGCGCTCGGCCCGGCGAACGCCAAGCCCGGCACCTTCGACCCGCTGCCCGACCCGGTCGGCTGGCTGCTCGTCCTGGTCGGCCTGCACGCCCTCGGCAAGGCGCTCGACGCGCGCCGGCTGCCGGCGCTGCGCTTCCTCGGCATGGTCGCGCTCGGGTTCTCGATCGCCCTGGTCGTGCCCGCGGTCGCCCGCTGGCTCGAGACCGACCCGTCGCTGGGCTGGGCGGCCGACGTCCCGCGCTTCGCCTTCTTCGCGCTGCTGTGCCACGAGCTCGGCCAGTCGGCCTTCCGGGCGCGCCAGAGCGCCGGCGCGAGCGCGTTCAGCCTGGGCGCGCTCGGCCTGCTGTTCGTGCTGGCCGCGCCGCCCCTCGCGTTCGGCGCCGGCTGGACGGCGATCGGACCGGCCGGCGAGGTCGCCGCGCAGGTCGTCCAGATCGCGCTGGTGGTGCTGTGCTTCGTCTTCGCCGGCCGCGACTGGGCCGGGGCTCCCGTCGTACCGGACGACGCGGTCGCCGTCGACGGCGATTGACGACCGTTTCGTCCGGTACGACGGGGGTCAGGCCCGCTTGAGGGCGGCGAGCAGTCGCTCGGCGAGCGCCGCGGACTGGTTGCGCGGGTCGCCCTCGTAGTCGACGCCGTCCTGGTAGTCGAGGTCGATCTCGAGCAGCGCGGTCGTCGTGCAGGCGCGCAGCGAGGCCTTGAAGTGCGGCGGGTTGCTCACCTTCCACCAGCCGTGGGCGGCACCGGCGATGTCGTCGGCGGGCTCGACCACGCCGGAGATGTCGCTGGGCTGCGGGCAGCCGAAGCCGCCCTTGCTGAAGTCCTCCGGGCCGCTCAGCTTGACGGTGACCTCGACCAGGTCGGGCGCCTCGAAGGAGCAGTTGTCGCTCGACCAGGTGCGCGCGCCCTCCGACGTGGAGCCGCCGCCGACCTCGGCCTGGCCGACCGTCACGCCGTACGCCGCGGCGACGTCGTCGGCGGTCACGATGTCGCAGGCCGCCGGCAGCCCGGCTGCCGGGGCCGAGGTGACCTCCACCGGCGCCGACGTCGCGGACGACGCGGACGACGGGGAGGTGGCGGACGACGCCGCGGTCGGGGTGGGCGAGTCGGCCGTGCTCGGCGCGCTGGCCGGCGTGCTCGGCGCGGGGGAGTCGGACGCCGCGTCCTTGCCGTTGCAGGCGGCCAGCACGGGCGCGAGCAGGAGGAGGGCGGCGGGCGTCAGCCGTCGTACATGCATCGGGGAAGGCTCCTGTGTTGGGGAAGAAACAGGGGAGTGGGTCGAAAATAGCCGCGTGGCCGGCCCCGAAGGGACCGGCCACGCCGCTTGCGTCTCGATCGCCCGCTCGCGCGGGCCGCTCGGATGCGGGTCAGGCAGGGATGACGTTGAGCGCCACCGCGGCCGAGACCTCGTCGTGCAGCTTCACCGACACGGCGTGGCTGCCCAGCGCCTTGATCGGGTTGCCGAGGACGATGGTCCGCTTGTCGATCGCCTCGCCGGCGGCCTCGCCGAGCGCCGCCGCGATGTCGGCAGCGGTGACCGCGCCGAACAGACGGCCGCCCTGGCCCGCCTTCACCTTGACGTCGACCGGGGAGCCCTCGAGCTTGGCCTTGATCTGGGCCGCGTGGGCCTCGTCGCGGACCGCACGCGCAGCGCGGGCAGCCTTGATCGAGTCGGCCTGCGCCTGGGCGCCGCGGGTCCAGCGGATCGCGAAGCCGCGCGGGATGAGGTAGTTGCGGCCGTAGCCGTCCTTGACCTCGACCACGTCGCCGGCACCGCCGAGGTTCTCGACCTCCTGGGTCAGGATGATCTTCATGAGTTCAGTCTCCTTCTCTACCGAACGCGATCAGCGGCCGCTGGAGGTGTAGGGCAGCAGCGCGACCTCGCGGGCGTTCTTCACCGCGATGGCGATGTCACGCTGGTGCTGGACGCAGTTGCCGGTCACCCGACGGGCGCGGATCTTGCCGCGGTCGGAGATGAACTTCTTCAGAAGGGCGGTGTCCTTGTAGTCGACACCGGTGGCCTTCTCCTTGCAGAACTGGCAAACCTTCTTCTTCGGCTTGCGGACGACTGCCTTCGCCATTGTGGTGCTCCTCCTCAGAGCCCGGCCGCGTCAGTCCAACGAACGGCCGGAATGGTTGATGTGTTGTTGCTCAGAACGGGGGCTCGTCGTTGGAGACGCCCGGCGCGGCCCACGGGTCGTTGGCCGGGGCGGCGCCCCCGTAGTTGGATCCGCCACCCTGGTTGCCACCGCCGTAGCTGCCGCCACCCTGGCTGCCGCCACCCCACGGGTCGCCGCCACCCTGGTTGCCGCCGCCACCCTGGGAGCCACCGTTGTAGCCGCCACCGCCGCCGCCACCGCGCGCCGCGCGGTTGACCTTGGCCGTGGCGTACCGCAGCGCGGGGCCGACCTCTTCGACGTCGATCTCCATGGCGGTGCGCTTCTCACCCTCGCGGGTCTCGTACTGACGCGACTTCAGCCGGCCGGTCACGATCACGCGCATGCCCTTGGTGAGGGACTCCGCGACGTTCTCGGCGTACTGCCGCCAGACCGCGCAGGAGAGGAAGAGGGCGTCGCCGTCCTTCCACTCGTTGCTCTGCCGGTCGAAGGTGCGCGGCGTCGACGCGATCCGGAAGTTCGCCACGGCCGCACCCGAGGGGGTGAAGCGCAGCTCCGGGTCATCGACGAGGTTGCCGATGACGGTGATGACGGTCTCGCCTGCCATGGTGATCTCCTGGTGAGGGTGGGTATGAACGGCCTGCAGCCCGGGTCAGCCCCGGGCGTCGGCCCCCATCGTGTCGCGGACGGCCGACACTGGGTAGGCGTCATCCACAGGCACGGATCCTTCGGGTACCTCAGACGGTGGGTCGCAGGACCTTCGTCCGCAGCACGGACTCGTTGAGGGTCAGCTGACGGTCGAGCTCGTCGACGGTCGCCGGAGCGGCGGTCAGCTTGATGATCGCGTAGATGCCTTCGGCGTTCTTCTTGATCTCGTACGCCAGGCGACGCTTGCCCCACACGTCGACGTTGTCGACGGTGCCGCCGTCGTTGCGGACGACGTTCAGGTACTTGTCGAGCGACGGCTGGACCGTCCGCTCGTCGAGGCTCGGGTCGAGGATGACCACGACTTCGTAGTTGCGCAAAGCGGTCTCCACCTCCTCTGGACTCAGGCGGCCGCGGACTCTCCGCGGCAGGAGGGCTCTGCATTCCGAGCCGGTTCGGACCGGCTCGGGGGTTCGGCGCCAGGTGGCACCGGACAGGAGAGGTTAACAGCGCGCGGCAGGGCGGGCCGAATCGTGGCCCGCCGAGGCCGGTGCGCCCTACCGGAAGAGCACCGGGTCGTCGATCGACGTGCCGCCGACGACCAGCACCGCGATGGCACCCTTCAGCCCCTCGGGCAGGTCGAGGGAGACCGCCGCGCAGACCTGGCCGTCGCCGAGGCTCCACTCGCCGTCGAGCGAGCCGAGCAGCTCGCCCTCGGGGTTGTGCAGCTCGATCGTGAACGGCGTTCCGTCGGGCAGGCCGGTGACCGCGAAGTGCGCGTACAGGGTCGCCGGCAGGCTCACGCCGGTGAGGACCTGCGGGTCGGCGAGGCTGGTCTTCACCGTGCAGTCGCCCTTGCCGTCGAGGCTCCAGCCGCCGGGCTCGGCGGTGGCCTGGCCCATCGGGTCGGCGGGGGGCGCCGGGACGTCGTCGAGGTACGGCGAGACGTAGTCGGGGTCGCCGCCCTTCTTCGCGATGTCGATGAGCTCCTTGGTCAGGTTGACCGGCCGGATCCGCGCCGAGCCGCCGGTGAACGCGCCGCCCTCGCCGCTGTCGCCGACCGTCGACTCGGTGACGACCGCGCTGTTGATGCCGACCAGCTCGCCGTCGGTGTTGATCGACGCGCCGCCGGAGTTGCCGGAGCCGATCCGGATGTCGCTGTCGATCCAGGCCCGGCTGCCCGGGATCGCGGTCTCCTTGAGGAAGGTCGACACGACGCCGCGGGTCACGGTCAGCGCGCGGTCGAGGCCGTCGTCCGACGCCACGTGCGCGACGGCCGGGAAGCCGAGCGCGGTCAGCTCGTCGCCGGTCCGCAGCTCGTCGCTGTCGCCGATCGGGAGCGGGTCGGGCAGCTGGGCGAGGTCGCGGTCGTCGACCTTGTCGCCCTTCTCGTCGGTGGTGATCTTGAGGACCGCGAGGTCGAGGACGCCGTCGGCGACCACCGGCTCCGCGGCGTACGACGGCGCGGCCGGCTTGTCGTCCTCGGCCGAGGTGAGCGCGACCAGCAGGCCCGCGGGCTCCTCGCCCGGCGGGACCTGGCCCGGCGCGCTCGGCTTGCCGACGTGGGCGTTGGTCAGGATCAGGCCGTCGTCGCTGATGATCGTGCCGGAGCCGGTGTAGATCGGCTGGCCGGTCGCGTCGACCGCGATGATCAGGACGCTCGCGAGCTTGGCGCGGTCGAGCTCGGCGGTCGTCAGCCCGGCCGGCGCCTGCGGCTTGGCGACGGGCGCGGGCTCGTCGTCCCCGCCCAGCAGGACGGCGGCCGTGACGCCGCCGCCGACCAGCACCAGCGCGGCGACGATCCCGCCGACCAGCGCGGCGGTCCGCCGGCGCTTCTTCTTGGCGATCGACTTCTGCGCGGCGCCCGCCGCGACGATCGGGACCACCTCGACCTCGGCGCCCGCGGTGGGGTGGCCGAGCATCAGGGTGGTGGGCTCCTCGAGCTTGCGCTGGGCGACCCGGTCCTCCTCGAGGTAGGTGCCCGCGGTCGAGCGGTCGACGTACCACCAGCCGTCGGGGCGGCCCTCGACCACGCCGTGCAGCCGCGACACCGACGGGTCGTCGACGACGACCTCGTTGGCGGGGTCGCGGCCGATCCGCACCACGCTGCCCGGCGGGAACCGGAACGACCCGGACCCGACGCGCACCAGCACGCCCGGACCGCTCGCGTAGCCCGGCCCGACCGGACCGGTCCCCGGCAGCACCGTCTGCGCCAGGCCGGCGGGCGGCAGGGTCGCCGGGTCGAAGCCGGCGGGGCGCTGCTCGACGCCGGCGGGGGAGAGGACGAGCTCCTCGCCGTCGGCCGCGCCGAACCGGACCGCTGTCCGGCCGGTCAGCCGGACCTCGCTGACGCGCGCCCCGTTGAGCCAGGTGCCGCCGCTCGATCCGGTGTCGACGAGCACCCAGCCGGAGCCGTCGGAGCGGAGCTGGGCGTGGTTGCGCGACGCGCTCGGGGCGGTCAGCACGATGTCGGAGCCGAGGTCGCGGCCGATGCCGACGACGCGGGGCTCCTCGAAGGACCAGGTCTGGTCGCCGCGAGAGACATGGAGGGTGGTCACGCCGGGACGTTAGTGCGCCGACGCGGTCCGCGCCGAGGGTTTGCGCACAAGAGGGGACAACGTCAGGACAGGCTCAGGACAGGCTCAGGACATCGCCGGGACGCCGCCGGGCCCCGACCGCGTGCCGGCCGAGGCCGGGTGGTCAGTGGAGAATCTCGACGGCGAACCCGATCTGCCCGTCGGCTCGCGGCCCCTCCGAGGTCACCTTGACCGGGAACGAGCCGCCACCGCCCGTGCGCGCGGACATCGAGCAGGTCACCGTCGAGCCGGCCGCCCCGCGCAGCGGGCCGGGGCAGGTCGCGCGCAGCGCCTTGCCCGACAGGCTGCTCAGGGTCTGGCCGAGGTAGTCGGCGAGGGATAACGCGGTGACGTCGCCGTGGCCGTCGGGGTAGCGGCTGCCGTGGGCCGCGGCGCCACCGGAGCCCGCCCCGGAGCCCGCGCCCCCGCCGGCCCCGCCCTCCCCGGCCGAGGGGGACGACGTCGGTGCCGGGCTCCCGCTGGACGCGTCGGCGGTCGCGTCCCAGGTGTAGTCGAGCACGCCGTCGGCGCTCGGTCCCTTCGAGGTCGCCGTGACCGCCCAGGTGCGCCCCCCGTCGTCGGTCATGGTGCAGGCGAGGGTGCTGCCGGGGGTGACCTCGAGGTCGCCGTCGCACGCGATGGTGGTGACGGTCAGCCCCTTGGTGGCCGCCTGGCCCTTGATCTGCTCGGCGACCACGGTGCCCCGCATCGCCTTCGGGTCCCACTCGAAGTGGACGTTGTCGCCCTTCTCGGCACCGGTGTAGGTCGCCGTGGCGTCGTAGACGGTCCGGGCGTCCGTCACGGTGCAGCCGACCTTGGCGCCCTTGCGGGCGGGGAGGTCGTCCGGACAGCTGACCTCCACGGTGTCGGGGTCGACCTTCTTCTGCGCGGCGACCGCGGCCGCGAACTTCGTCTCGAGCTCCGAAGCCCTGATCGTCTTCGCGCCGATCGACGCCTCGCCCTTGCATCCGGCCAGGGCCAGGACCGCGACTACGGCCACGATGCTCCCGCTCTTCTTCATGTTCCCCCCACGAGTCCGCCGTGTCCGGCGGGTTGTCACTACCTCCCCGGATCGAGATCGTGGCGGGTTCTGACACTGTCGGAGGCGCTCCTTACGATGACGCCATGAGCGAGCTGCGCATCGGTGCCCACGTCGACCAGACCGACCCGATCGCCGAGGCGGCCGCCCGCCAGGCCCCGCTCGTGCAGTTCTTCCTCGGCAACCCGCAGTCCTACAAGGGCCCCGTCCTCGCCTACGACGGCGGCGCCGCGGCCCTGCGCGCGGCCGCGGAGGCCGCGGGCGTCGACCTGTACGTGCACGCGCCGTACCTGATCAATGTCGCGACCACCAACAACCGCCAGCGGATCCCGAGCCGCAAGCTGCTCCAGCAGCACATGGACGCCGCCGCCGAGCTCGGCGCCAAGGGATTGATCGTCCACGGCGGCCACGTCACCGACGACGACGACCCGGCCAAGGGCTTCGACAACTGGCGCAAGGCGATCGAGGCCACCGACCTCAAGATCCCGCTGCTCATCGAGAACACCGCCGGCGGCACCAACGCGATGACCCGCTACCTCGACCGGATCAAGGGCACGTGGGACGCCATCGCCTCCGCCGAGGGTGCCGACATGGTCGGCTTCTGCCTCGACACCTGCCACGCCCACGCCGGCGGCAACGCGCTGGAGACGATCGTCGACGACATCCGCGCGATCACCGGCCGGATCGACCTGGTCCACGCCAACGACAGCCGTGACGAGTTCGACTCGGGCGCCGACCGGCATGCCAACTTCGGCGCCGGCCGGATCGACCCCGACCTGCTGGCCCAGGTGATCCGGGACGCCGACGCGCCGGTGGTCTGCGAGACGCCCGGCGGGGCCGAGGAGCACGTCGCCGACTTCGACTGGCTGCGCAGCCGCGTCTGAGCCCAGCGCCGGACGGCGTCCTGCGCGCCCTGCGGCAAACCCGCCGCCGCGGAGGTCTTGCGCTGCCCGAAACCGGGCGTAATCTCGATTACATGATTACAACCGAGCAACGAGAACAGATCCGCGGCTGGTTCGCCGGCCGCCTGCCCGACGATCTCTTCGAGTCCCTGATCGACGTCTCCGTCGACCGCGAGGAGATCACCGTCATCGGCCGGATCCCGGCCCCCCAGCTCGCCGGAGAGATCTCGGCGACCGAGCGCGAGGCGGCCGTCCAGGGCCGGATCGCGGAGTTCCGCGAGCGCACCCGCGACACCCGGATCGGCGTCGCCCGCGAGGCCGAGCACCACTTCGACAAGAAGGTCTCCTGGGGCGTCGAGTGCGACGAGACCCGCGCGCTCTTCACCCACGTCGCGGCGCCGGTGATGACCCGGCTGCGCCAGCCCGAGCGCGCCGTCCTCGACACCCTGATCGCCGGCGGCGTGGCGCGCAGCCGCAGCGAGGCGCTCGCCTGGTGCGTCCGGCTCGTCCAGCAGCACACCGACGAGTGGCTCACCGAGCTGCGCGACTCCCTCGAGCACGTCCAGCGGGTGCGCGCCCAGGGCCCCGACGCCTAGTCCGCGACGCCTAGTTGTACTGACCACGGACGTTAGGTACGGCGCGCCTGCTGGACGATGACGAAGACCTCCGGGTGA
>NZ_BAABAC010000045.1:0-29803 GCF_039537225.1 Nocardioides ginsengisoli | reverse complement strand
GGTGCCGAACCCGATCCCGCGCGCGGCTCCGGTGATGACGGCGACCCGCCCGTCGAAACGACCCATGACTCTCCTACCTCGTGATGTTGTTGATCGGTCCGGCACGGCGCTCACGCCAGGCGGACCAGGGTCTTGCCGATCGTGCGCCCGGCCAGCAGGTCGGCCAGCGCCGTCGGCGCGCTCTCGAGCCCGTCGTAGACCGACTCGCGGTGGAGCAGCCGCCCGGCGGCGACCCAGTCGCCCACCCGCTGCTGCATCTCGTCGAGCAGGTCGAGGTGCAGGCTGCCGCGGAAGCCGGCGAGGGTCAGGTGCTTCGCCGTGGCGAGGAAGATGTTGTGCGGCCCCCGCGGCTCGGACTCGTAGTCCGACACCGTCCCGCAGAGCGCGATCCGGCCGTGCATCCGCATCGCGTCGAGCGCGGCCTCGAGGTGGTCACCGCCGACATTGTCGAAGTAGAGGTCGATGCCGTCGGGCGCGAGCCGGCGCAGGCCGTCGCGCAGGGGCTCGTCGCGATAGCTGAAGGCGTCGATGCCGAGCTCGTCGCGCAGCCACGCGACCTTCTCCGGCGAGCCGGCGCTCGCGATCACCCGGTGCCCGAGATTGCGGGCGATCTGGGCCACCAGCGACCCGACCGCGCCGGCGCCCGCCGACACCCAGACCACGCCCCCGCCGCCGAGACCGTCGACGACCGCCAGCCCGCTGTACGCCGTGAGGCCCATCGGCCCCAGCGCGCCGAGGAACCACTGCGGCTCGCGGCCGGTCACGTCGAGGCGCCGCAGCGTCCCGACGCCGTTCATCGCGACCTCGTCGGCCCGGACGACGGCGTGCTCGCGCCAGCCGAGCGAATGCCACACCGTGTCGCCCGGGGCGAAGCCCGCGGCGCGCGAGGCGAGCACCTCGCCGACGGTGAGCACGCCGTCCATCGGCCGGTCGAGCGGGAAGGCGGCGAAGTAGCCGTCCGGCGCGGCGGCGCTCAGCCGCAGCCGCAGGCCGGGGTCGACCGAGGTCCAGGTGTTGCGCACCAGGACCTCGCCCTCGGCGAGCTGGTCGGGGTCCGGCAGCTCGAGCGGGACGACGGCGAAGTGCTCGGGCCCGACCTCGCCCTCCGGATAGGCCACGACGTGCAGCGCGACGCTCTTCATCTCGGTCTCCTCGGCTGGTGGTGGACAGCCGCCACCATACTGAACTAAATTCAGTTTATGAAGACCCCGCGGATGCAGGCCTGGCGCTGGACCGGGACCGGGCGCCCTCTCACGCTGCACGACGTCCCGCTCCCGACGCCCGGCGCCGACGAGGTGCTGATGCGGGTCCGGGCCGCCGGCATGTGCCACTCCGACGTGGGCGAGCTGGACGAGCCGTCGTGGGCCGACAAGATCACCCGCAACCCGATCACGCTGGGGCACGAGATCGCCGGCGAGATCGTCGCGGTCGGCGACGAGGTCACCGACTGGGCGCCCGGCCAGCGGGTCGGCGTGCATCCGATGGGCCGGACCGTGCCGGGCTACCAGCGCGACGGCGGCTACGCCGCCCACCACGTCGCCCCGGCCGCCGACCTGGTCGCCGTACCTGACGGGCTCGCGGACGAGCTGGCCGCCATCGGCACCGACGCGGGCATGACGTCGCACCACGCGGTCGCCGTGGTCGCCGCGGTCCGGCCCGGCGATCGCGTCGGCATCGTCGGCCTGGGCGGGCTCGGCCAGCTCGGCGCCCAGCTCGCCGTCCATCTCGGGGCCGAGGTGCACGCCGCCGAGACCGACCCGGCCGCGCGCGACCTCGCCGCCGACTGGGGCCTGGCCGCCACCTACGCCGACGCCGCCGACCTGCGCGGCCTCGAGCTCGACGTCGTCGTCGACTTCGCCGGCTTCGGTACGACGACCGCTGCCGCCGTCGCCGCAGTGCGGGACGGCGGCACCGTGGTGATGGTCGGGCTCGGCGCCGAGCACACCACGCTGACCACCGCGGACGTCGTCCGCCGGCGGGTGCGGATCGTCGGATCCTCCGGCGGCACGCGCGCGGACGTCGAGGCGGCGTACGCGCTGCTCGCGAGCGGCGTCCTGCGCCCGACGATCGAGCGGCTGCCGTTCGCCCAGGTGCCCGACGGCATCGCGCGGCTGCGCGCCGGCACGGTGCGGGGACGGCTCGTCGTCGCCCCGTCCGCCGCCACGGCGGGAGCCCCGGCATGACGCGGGTCTTCCGCGGCGCGGCCGCGTTCCGCGCCGCCGCCGGGACCGACCTCGGCGCGAGCGGCTGGCTGACGATGGAGCAGCCACGCATCGACGGATTCGCCGACGTGACCGAGGACTGGCAGTGGATCCACGTCGATCCCGTGCGGGCCGCCGACAGCGACCTGGGGACGACGATCGCCCACGGCTACCTGGTCCTCTCCCTCGTCCCGCGGCTGAGCTCCGAGATCTTCGACTTCGCCGACATCGACCGCGCGGTCAACTACGGCCTCGAGCGGGTCCGCTTCCCCGCCAGCGTCCGCCCCGGCGACCGGATCCGCGCGACCGCCTCCCTCGTCGAGGTCACCGAGCGCCCGGCCGGCGCGCTCGGCCGGGTGCGCTACGCGCTCGAGATCGAGGGCGGCGACCGGCCCGCCTGCGTCGCCGAGGCGCTGATGCTCGTCGTCGACCACGCCGCCTGACCACGCCGATCACCCCCGACCACCCCGATCACCCCGATCACCCCGATCACCCGCCCAGAACCAGGAGATCCGATGTCCGAGCGCGCCACCATGGCCGACCCGCTGCAGCTGGCCGGCCACCAGCTCCGCAACCGCATCGTCGCGACCGCGCACGGGCTCGCCGCGGTCGACGACGGCATGCCCCAGGACGGCGACGGCGCGTACTGGTCGCGGGTCTCGCGCGGCGGGCCGGCCATGGTGATCACCGGCGGCGTGCAGGTCTCCGCGGAGACCACGCTGCGCCGGCGCCACCTCGGCGAGGCCTGGCACTCGTGGGCCGCACGCGGCTTCCGCAAGCGCGCGGACGCGATCGCGGCGGGCGGCGCGCTCCCCGTCGTCCAGCTCGGCCACCTGGGCCGCGAGACCCTCGGCGCGCCGACCTACTTCCCGTTCGAGGCGCCGAGCGGCGTCCGCGGACCGCGCGAGCCGGTGGCCTCGCGCGTGCTGCGCACCGACGACGTGCCCGCGATCGTGCGCTCCTTCGGCACCTCTGCGGCCAACATGGTCGAGGCCAGCTTCGCCGGGGTCGAGATCCACGCCGCGCACGGCTATCTCATCGCCCAGTTCCTCTCCGCGACCGTCAACGACCGGACAGACCGCTACGGCGGCGACGTCGTCGGCCGGACGACGCTCCTCGTCGAGATCGTCGAGGAGATTCGCAGCCGGGCGCCGGGTGCGCTGCTCGGCGTCCGCTTCTCCGTCGAGAACGACGCAGGCGGGCTGAGCCCGGCCGACCTCGCCGAGGTCGCCGGCGTCCTCGCCGCGCGGGCGCCCGTCGACTACGTCAACATCAGCTTCGGCAACCGCGGCCACTACGTGCGGGACATGGCGACCGACGCGCCGCCGCTCGCCGCCGAGGTGCGCGACCTGGCCGCCGCCGTCGGCGCGCCGCTCCTCGTGTCGTCGGCCTTCCGCACCCGCGAGCAGATCGCGACCGCCCTCGACGACGGCGCCGCCCTGGTCGGCATGGCGCGCCCGTTCCTCGCCGACCCCGAGGTCGCGCGCAAGCTGCTCACCGACCGCGAGCGCGACATCCGGCCCTGCGTCTCGTGCAACGAGGAGTGCCGCGCCTTCGAGCCCACGGCGATGTGCACGGTGAACCCGTCGCTCGGCCCCGACGGCACGGTGGGCAAGCCGGCCCAGCCGATCCGGATCGGCACCCGGCCACTCTCCCCAGCCCGGCGGGTGGCGGTCGTCGGCGCGGGCCCCGCCGGCCTCGAGTGCGCGCTCACCCTGGCGGCCGACGCCCGCACCCACGTCACCCTGTACGACGCCGCGGACGCGGTCGGCGGCCAGCTCCGGGTCGCTGCGGCGGCATCCCGCCGGCGCTCCTGGGACGCGCTCCTCGACTTCTACCGCCACCAGCTCGACCGCGCCGGAGTCCGGATGGCACTCGAGACGACGGTCGGCGCCGCCGACGAGCTCGCCGGGCACGACGCCGTCGTCTGGGCGATCGGCGCGGTCGAGACCGTCCCGGCCGCGGATCCGAGCGGCGTCGAGCGGGTCGGCTCGACCGCCTTCCTCCTCGGCTCGGCGGCGCCGCGGCGGCCCGTCGTCCTCGACGACGGCTTCGGCTGGTGGCCGACGGTGAGCGCGGTCGAGACCGCCCTCGCGCGCGGCGCCGAGGAGGTCACGGTGATCTCGGCCGGCCCGGGCTTCGCCGGCTCCATCCCGCCGGAGTCGCGGCTGCAGCTGATGGAGCGGCTGCACGGCGCGCCGCTGCGGGTGCTCGCCCACACGACGATCGCCTCGGTCGGCCCGGCGGGGATCACGACCCGGCACAACGGGTCGGCGCTCGGCGTCGAGCTGCCCGCCGACCTGATCGTCGAGGTCGGCGAGCGTCAGGCACGCACCGTCCCCACGGACGGTGGCATCCCGGCCCTGGCGATCGGCGACTGCGTGATGCCGCGGCGGGTCTCGCACGCCCTCGCCGAGGGCCGGACGGCAGCGACGGCGCTGCTCGCCGAGGAAGTGGTTGCGGTCACACCCGGTCGCCACCTAAACTGAACTCATATCGGTTTGCCCGGCAGGACACCTCCTGCCTGACGACGCACCGGAGGTGCAGGAACGTGGACCAACTTCTGATCACGCTGATCGGAGGACTCGCCAACGGCGCCGTGTACGGGCTGATCGGGCTGGGCCTCGTGATCGTCTTCCGGTCGACGGACGTGATGAACTTCGCGCTGGCGACCATGGCGACCATGGCGACGTACGTGGCGCTGAGCCTGCACGACAGCGGGCTCGCCCTGATCCTCGCCGCGATCGCCGCCATCGTGTTCGGCTCGGTGAGCGGACTCGTCGTCCGCGAGGTGCTGATCCGGCCGCTCGGCCAGGGCCGGCTGTTCGCGGCACTCGTCGTGACGATGGGGCTCTCGCTCATCGTCGAGCACTACATCGGCCAGCACTGGGGCGAGCAGCCGAAGGCCTTCCCCCGACTCATCGACGGCACCGTCACGATCGGCAGCTCGCGGGTGACCGTCCAGGACCTGCTGGCCCTGGCGCTCGCCGCCGTCGCGATGGCGCTCGTCGGCTACCTCTTCACCCGCACGCCGCTCGGCTCCGCGATGCGTGCGGTCGCCGAGTCGTCCGAGACCGCCGCCATCATGGGCGTCGACGCCCACCGCGTCGCCCGGATCGCCTGGCTGCTGGGCCTCGCCCTGGCCACCCTCGGAGTCCTGCTCTACGCCCCGAAGACCGGCCTGACGCCGGTGGTCATGGCGCCGGTCATGTTCCGCGCCTTCGCCGGCATCTTCCTCGGCGGGCTCAACAGCATGGTCGGCGCGGTCGTCGGCGGCCTGATCATCGGCGTCCTCGACAACCTCGCCGCGTCGTACGTCTCGGCGAGCTTCCGCGACACCTTCGTGTTCAGCGTCGCGATCCTCGTCCTCCTCGTCCGGCCGCAGGGCATCTTCGGCCGCCCGGTCTTCGAGCGGGTGTGACGACGTGAGCACCTCCCTGACCTCACCCGAGCACGACGACAGCCTGACGAAAGCGACCTCGATGGCCAGCAGCAGCGCCCCCGCGCGCACGATGTCACCGATCTGGGTGAAGGCCTGGCTGATCGCCCGGCTGCTCGGCGGCCCCCTCGGCGCCCTGATCGTCGTCCTGATGATCACCTCGGGGAGCATCCCCACCTACACCGCGTTCACCGTGGCGCTCGCCGCCGTCTACGCGATCACCATCTTGTCGCTGAGCCTGCTGGCCCACTGGAGCGGCATCTGGTCGATCGGCCACCCGGCGCTGCTCGCGATCGGCGCCTACATCACGGCCTGGGGCAGCTCCCACGACTGGCGGCTCGAGGTCACCATCGCCCTCGCCATGGCCACCTGCGGCGTGCTCGGCGCCTTCCTCGGCTTCGCCGGCTCCCGCTTCTCGGTCCTGTACGTCGCCCTGCTCACCCTGGCCTTCACGCTCGTGGTGGCCGAGGTGATCCTGGTCTGGAAGGACGTGACCAACGGCGACGAGGGCGTCTCCGTCGTCGGCTTCACCTGGCTCTTCGGGCAGTTCTACGCCTCCGACAACACCGCGCTCGCGATCGTCGTCGCCGCGCTCGGCATCTGCATCGCGGTGGCCGAGCTGGTCCGCCGTACGCCGCTGCGGATGCGGCTCGTCGCCGCCAAGACCCACCCGATCGTGGCCCGCACGGTCGGCATCTCGCCCGAGGCGCAGTCGGCCACCGGCTTCGCCCTCAGCGGCGCCGTCGCCGGCCTCGCCGGCGTCATGCTCGGCCTGGTGTCGGGCTTCGTCAGCCCCGAGTCGTTCTCCCTCGTGCTCGCGATCAACCTGATCGCCGCGACCGTCCTGGGCGGCACCGGCAGCCTGATCGGCGCGGTCGCCGGCGGCGCCTTCCTGGCCTGGGCGCCGAGCATCGCCTCCGACCTCAGCATCGACCAGCCCTACCTGGTCGGCGGCCTGCTCATCCTGGCGCTGATCTTCCTCCCCGACGGCGTGGTCCCGACGATCGGCCGCCTGCTCGACCGCTTCACCCACTGGTCGGAGCGGCTGCGCAGTGCGGCGGTCGCGGGCAGCACCGAGGCCGCGGAGGGCGTCGCCCTGCCGAGCGGCCACGGCACCGCCGGATCGGGCCGCGAGCTCCTGCAGGTGTCCGGCCTCGGCGTCCGGTACGGCGGCCTGCAGGCCGTCGACGACGCCTCGCTGACCCTCGCCCGCGCCGAGGTGCTGGCGATGATCGGGCCCAACGGCGCCGGCAAGACGACCTTCGTCAACGCGCTCAGCGGCCTGACCGGCGACGGCAAGGTCGACGGCACGCTCACCTTCGACGGCCACGACCTGCGCCGGGTCCGCACGACGCGGCGCCGCGCGGCCGGCATCGGCCGCACCTTCCAGCACGCCGAGCTCTTCGACGAGCTCACCATCATCGAGAACGTCCTGGCGGTGCGCCGCCGGATCAGCCCCGCCGACCGGGTGCGCGCCTTCGCGCTGCTCGAGGCGGTCGGCCTCGGCGAGGTCGCCCACCGGCGTCCGAGCGAGCTGCCGTTCGGCCTGCAGAAGCGGGCCGACCTGGCCCGTGCGATCGCGGAGTCGCCGGCCCTGCTCATCCTCGACGAGCCGTTCGGCGGCCTCGACGCCGACGAGCGCGCCATCCTCGCCGGCCACATCCGCCGCGTCCGCCAGGAGGGCACCTCGGTGCTCATCATCGACCACGTCCTCGAGGACCTGTTCTCGGTCGCCGACCGGGTCGTGGCGGTCGACTTCGGCCACACCATCAGCACCGGCACGCCCGACGTCGTCCTGCAGGACCCCGAGGTACGACGCTCCTACCTCGGCGTCATCGACGGGGAGGCCGCTCCCACGGCGGCGCTGCCCGTCGGCGGTGAGCCGGTCCTCACCCTCGCCGGCGTCGGCCACCACTACGGCGGCGTCCAGGCGCTGCGCGACATCGACCTGTCCATCCCCCGCGGCAGCATCGTCGGCATCGTCGGCGCCAACGGCGCGGGCAAGAGCACGCTCGGCCGGCTGCTGCACGGCTCGATGACGCCGTCGTCGGGCGAGCGCGCCACCCACCCGGTCGGCGACGAGCCGCTGCGGATCAGCCTGGTGCCCGAGGGCCGTGCGCTGTTCAAGACGCTCTCCGTCCGCGAGAACCTCGAGGTCTCCGCCTACGCAATGGGCATCGGGGGCCGCAAGCTGGCCACGACCCTCGACGAGATGGCCCAGCGCCTGCCCGAGCGGGTCCGCACCCGGATGCACATCTCCGCGGGCGCGCTGTCCGGCGGCGAGCAGCAGCTGGTGGCGATCACCCGCGCGCTGATGGCCGACCCGCAGGTCCTCATCCTCGACGAGCCGGCCCTCGGCCTCTCGCCGGCGATGGTCCAGGAGGTCTACCGCCAGATCACCGCCCTCGCCGAGCAGGGCATCACCACGATCCTGCTCGACCAGTCGCTGCCGCGCGCGCTGCAGACCTGCTCGACGGTCGTCGTCCTGCGCCAGGGCGAGGTGGTCGCCACCGGCAGTGCCGTCGACGAGGGCTTCGCCGCCCGGGCCGAGGAGGCCTACTTCGGCGAGGTCGGATCGTCCGGCCCCGCGTGAGCTCGCCGCTCCCCTGGTGGCACGCCCCGGGCTGCCACCCCGTCGCGGACGGCGTCCACCGGATCGTGCTGAGCATGCCCAACGACGGGCTGCGCGCGGTCAACGTCTACGCGATCGAGCTCGACGGACGGGACCTGGCCCTCATCGACGGGGGCTGGGCCGTCCCGTCGGCCGTCGACGAGCTGACGGCCGGCCTGGCCGTGATCGGGCGCACGCCGGCCGACGTCCGCGACGTCTACGTGACCCACATCCACCGCGATCACTACACCTTCGCCGTCCGGCTCCGGGAGCGGTACGGCGCGCGCGTCCACCTCGGCCGCGCGGAGGCGCCGGGCCTGCACGGCATCCAGCGGCTCGGCAGCAACGTCCCGACGACCTCGCTCCACCAGCTGCGCCGCTCGGGCGCCGCGGAGCTCGCCGACGACGTCCTGCACGCGACGCGCGCGGAGCCCTTCGACCCCGGCGACTGGGCCGATCCCGACCACTGGGTCGACGCCGGGCCGATCCGCCTCGGCGACCGCACCCTGGAGGCCGTGCCCACGCCCGGCCACACCAAGGGCCACCTGGTCTTCCACGACGTCGAGCACCGGCTGCTGTTCACCGGCGACCACGTGCTGCCGACGATCACCCCGTCGATCGGCTTCGAGCTCGGCGACTGGGACCTCCCCCTGGGGCACTATCTCCGCTCGCTGGAGGCCCTGCTGGAGCGCGCGGACGCCGTCCTCGTTCCGGCGCACGGGCTGCCGGGCGGCAGCGTCCACCAGCGCGTCCGCGACCTGCTGGCGCACCACGAGGAGCGGCTCGCCGGCACCCGCGCGGCGGTCGCGGTCGCCCCGGGACAGCCGGCCGCGGCCGTCGCCGCCCGGCTGCCGTGGACGCGCCGCGAGGTCCCCCTGGCCGAGCTCGACCGGTTCAACCAGATGGTCGCGATCTGCGAGACGATCGCCCACCTCGACGTCCTGGTCGAGCGGGGCGAGGTCGACGCCCACCCGGTGGCCGGAATCGACCTCTTCTGCTGACTCCCCTGCCGGTCAGCGCGCCGACCAGCCGCCGTCGACGCGGACCTCGCTGCCCGTCATGTACGACGCGTCGGCGCTGAGCAGGAAGGCCACCACGCCGGCGATCTCCTCGGCCCGGCCCAGGCGACCCATCGGCGTGTTCGCGAGCATGGCCGCGTGCCGCTCGGAGCCCGCGAAGCGCTCCATGAGCTGCCGGGTGCCGATGAAGCCGGGGTGCACGGAGTTGACCCGCACGCCGCGCTGCGCCCAGTGCAGAGCGGCGTTCTTGGTCAGGTTGGTGACGGCGCCCTTGGCCGCCGCATAGGCAGCACTGTTGCCCAGCCCGCCGCCGATCCCGAGGATCGAGCTGATGTTGACGATCGATCCGCCGTGCTCCTCGATGAGGGCGCCGGCGTGCTTCATCCCGAGCCAGACGCCGGTCTGGTCGACGCCGACGATCCGGTCCCAGAGCTCGCGGGTCTCCTCGGTGACCGATGCCATGCCGCCGATGCCGGCGTTGTTGACGAGCGCGTCGAGGCGGCCGTAGCGCTCGCGCACCGCGGCGACGACGTCCTCCCACACCGGCTCGCTGCTGACGTCCTGCGCGAGCGCGAGGTGCCGCTCGGGGTCGGGGAGCCCGGCCACGAGCGCGGCGCACGCGTCGCCGTCGAGGTCGGTGGCGACGACGGCCGCCCCGTCGGCGGCGAGGCGACGGCAGATCGCCTCGCCGAGCCCTCCGGTCGCCCCCGTGACGATCGCGATCGTGCTCGTCAGGTCGGTCATCGCCAGGTCCTCCTCGTCGTCCCGGCGCGCCGAAGGGGCGGCCGAATGAACTCAGTTCAGGAAATGCTTGCAGCCGAGATGTGAGCCAGCCTACACTGAAGTGAACTCAACTCAACTTGGAGGCTCTTGATGAAACTGCTGCGCGCGGCCGCCCTGGCGATGTCCGCGACCCTGATGCTCGCCGCCTGCGGCAGCGCCGATGGCGGCTCGGCTGGCGACGACTCCATCAAGATCGGCGCCTGGTACCCGCTGAGCGGCGCGCAGGCCTCGAGCGGCACGCCCCAGATGGCCGGCGCGTCGACGTTCTGGAAGAAGATCGACGCCGACGGCGGCATCAACGGCAAGAAGGTCGACTTCATCTACAAGGACAACGCCTTCGATCCCCAGCAGACGCTGCAGATCGCGCGCGAGATGGTGACCCGGGACAAGGTCGACATCATCGCCAACACCAACGGCACCGCGACCACCGAGGCGACCTTCCCGCTCGTGCTCGAGCAGAACAAGGTCCCGATCTTCGGCACCTACGGCGGCCTGACCAACTGGTACAACCCGCCGCGGGCGCGGCTCTACGGCACCCAGACCCTCTATGAGGACCAGGCCCGGATCGCCGCCGAGTGGGCCCTCGAGGAGGGCGCCAAGAAGATCACGATCATCCACGACGACCCCGCCGCCTTCGTGACGGTCAAGGACACCGCGGCCAAGACGATCGACGCCGAGGGCGGCACCGCCAGCAGCGTCGAGGTCAAGATCGGCACCACCGACTACGGCCCGGCCGTCGCCGCGGTGAAGAAGCAGAGCCCCGACGCGGTCCTGCTGATCCTGCCGCCGCAGGAGGCCGCGGCCTACCTCAACGAGGCCGCCCTGCAGCGGGTCGACGCCCAGGCCTACGGCTACTCCCCCGCCGTCATCGAGGCCACCATCGCGCTCGCCGGCAAGAACGCCGAGGGCTTCCGCGGCGTCGCGCTCACCAAGCCGACCACCGCCGACGACCCGGCCGTCAAGGAGTACCGCGACGACCTCGCGAAGTACGGCGACGGCGCCAAGCCCGACCTCTACTCGCTGGCGACCTACGGCTACGCCAAGGCGCTCTCGATCATCCTCGGCTCGATCGACGGCAAGATCGACAAGGAGAGCATCTCCAAGGCGATCGAGTCGGCGCAGAACATCGAGACCGGCATCGTCCCGCCGCTCTCCTACTCCGGCGACGACCACCTCGGCACCGACGCCGGCGTGCGCGTGGAGGTCGAGAACGGCCAGTTCGTGGCCAAGAGCGACTTCATCTCGCCGAAGCAGTGACCGCCTGACCCGCTCCTCCCGAGAGCACAGCAGGCCCCGACGAGCTCAGCTCGTCGGGGCCTGCTGGCATCCGGGGCCGGATCACGCCGTACGGATCGGGCCGTGCGGATCAGGCCTCGGGCACCATGACCCGCTCGTCGCCGGTGACGATGATGCTGCGCCCGCCCATCGAGCCGACGTGGGCGACGGCGCGCTTCCACTCCTCGCTCGCCAGCGCGGCGTCGAGGGCGGCCTTGTCGTCGAAGCTGAGAACCGACATGCCGTCCCATCCCGCCGAGCGCTTGTCGTCCATGCCCTCGAGGACCTCGGTGTGCAGCCAGCGGCGCAGGCCCGGCAGCGGGTAGGTCACGTCGGCGTGCTCGCCGCGCCACCAGGCGATGAACTCGTCGTGGGTCCAGTCGGACGGCTTGGACGCGAGGACGATGAGGTTGTACACGGGGTCTCCTGACATGAATTCGGTTGAACGGATGGTGTGGCAACGACGCGGCCGGGACGTCGCAGGACGTCCCGGCCGTGGTCGTTGCCTCGGATCAGCTGATCAGCAGGTCAGCTGATCAGCCGCGAGCAGGAGCCGACGACGACGTCGGAGATCTCCTTGAGCGGATGGGCGCCCTCGGGGCGGTACCAGCGCCAGACGCTGTTGATCATGCCGAGCATCAGCCGGGCCAGGACGATCTGGTCGTCCTTGCGCTTGCGGGCGCCCGTCGTGGCGTCCTTGATCAGCGCGGCCCACTCGTGCTCGATCTCGCGGACCAGCTCGCGCGCCCGCTGGCGCTCGGCTTCCTCGCGCTTCGAGGAGCGCTCGCCGACGAGGAGGTCCTGGTGACTCATCAGGATCCGCGCTTGGAGCGCCTCGCGCTGGGTGACGTCGAAGGCCGCCGCGACGGCGACCTTGACCTTCTCGCCCGGGTCGTCGACGTCCGCGGTGACCTTGCGGGTGCGCTCGAGCGAGCGCTCCAGCTCGGTGCTCATGATGGTGAGCAGGCAGTGCACCTTGGACTCGAAGTAGTGATAGAGCGCGGTCTGCCCGATGCCCACCTCGTCGGCGATCGTCGCCCACTTGGTGTGCTCGAAGCCGACGCCTCCGAAGTTGTCGATCGCCGCGTCGAGGATCATCCGGCGCTTCGACCGAGGACTCTCGGTCCGCTCCTGCTCGTCTACCGTCATCAGGCCCGTCCTTGATGCCAAGTGAATTCAGATCAGAGTAACGCGTGAGTGAACGCGTTTCAGCCGTCCGCGCCGGACGGCGCGCTGAGCTCGGTCGCGAGCGCCACGGCGCCACTGCGATCGAGCTTGCCCACCCGGTTCTGTGGCAGCGCAGGTACGGCGTGCACGAACTCCGGCCACTTGAACTTCGGGAAGTCCGCCGCGGCCAGGTGCCGGCGTACGGTCTCGAGGTCGAGCGGCGGGCCGGCGGACACCAGGAGGGCCGCGGCCCGCTCGCCGAGCAGGTCGTCGGGCACCGGTACGACGCACACCTGCGCCACCCCGGGGATCGCGGCCAGCGCCGCCTCGACCTCGTTGATGTCGATATTGCGGCCGCCGCGGATGATGACCTGCTTCTCGCGGCCGAGGATGTTGATGGTGCCGTCGTCGTTGACGCGGGCCAGGTCGCCGGTCGGGAAGAAGCCGTCGGCCGTGACCTCGGGCGGCCGCGGCGCGCCGTCGCGGGCATAGCCGACGAACAGCGACGGGCCGCGGACCTGGGCGTTGCCGACCTCGCCGTCGGCGAGCGGCCGGCCCTCGGCGTCGACCACACGCACGACCGTGCCGGGGAACGGTCGGCCGTCGCGGCCGAGACGCGTCTCGACCGGCTCCGACGGCAGCGGCGTCGTGTGGCCGAGGCACTCCGACATGCCGAAGACGCGCAGGAAGCGGGTGCCGAGGTGCAGCTCGGCGGTCTCGAGCGCGTGGGCGTTCATCGGTCCGCCGCCCACGGTCATCGCCTTCAGCGACGCGAGCGAGCCCTCCGAGCCGGCCACCAGCGAGAGCTGGAGCGCCATCGTCGGCACCAGCATGGTCCACGCGACCCGGCGGTCGCGGAGCAGGGCGACGGCGTCCTCGGGGCTCCACTTGTCGAGGCACACCATCGGGCTGCCGAGCATCGCGGGCAGGTGGAGGCCGAAGCAGAACGCGGCCACGCTCGACAGCGGGACCAGCGCCCCGATCGGGTCGCCGGGCACCAGGCCGACGGCGTCGATGGTCGACCGGCCGGCGTAGCGCAGGGCCGACTCGGACTGGACGACGCACTTGGGGCGGCCGGTCGAGCCGGACGTCATCGCGATCGCGACACCGCCGTCCCAGCGCTCGACGCCGAGCGTGCGACCGGAGGCGGACGCGCGCAGCGGCCAGCCGTCGAGCACCTGGCCCGCCAGCGGCAGCGCGTCGGCGTCGACCTTCCAGGTCGCCATCGCCTGCGGCGACGCGATCACGGCGTCGGGCTTGATGTCCTCGAGCGCGAGCTCGTACTCGGAGCGCGCGGCGTGGCCGCTGATGACCGCGATCAGGCCGCCCCGCAGGCCGACCGCCACCGCCGCGGCCAGCGTGCGCCACGAGTTGTCGGCCTGCACGAGCACCGTCGGGGCTCCGGACAGCGACCGCTCGAGCACGGTCGCGACCTCCTGCGCCTGCCGGACGATCGCGCTCAGCGCGTGCGCTCCCTCGCCGTCGATCACGGCGACGTCGTCCGGGCGCTCCTGCGCGCGGTCCACCAGCTCCTGCGCCAGCTGCTTCATCTCGAGCCTTCCTGCTCCACGTTGATTCTGTCCCCACGCCCCGGTACGACGACAGCGCGGCCCTGCACCCGGCCGGCCCGCAGCAGTCCGTACGCCGCCACCGCGTCCTCCAGCGCGAACACCTCGGTCTCGGCGCGGACGCGTCCGGCGGCGGCGAGCGCCACGACGTCCTCGAGATCGCGCCGCGTGCCCCAGAAGGGCGCGGCGATCGAGAACCCCCTCGGCAGCCGGTCGCCCTTGGCCACGTCGAGCCGGCCGCCCGCGGATCCGACGACGACGAGCCGACCCCCGGGTGCCAGCAGGTCGGCCGCGGTCGTCATCGTCTCGGGCGAGCCGACGAAGTCGACCACGACGTCGGCGCCGTGGCCGTCCGCGCAGCCGTCGAGCCACTCCTCCGCGTCCGCCACGGAGGCGGTCACCGCGTCGGCGCCCAGGCGCATCGCGAGCGTCCGCGCCTCGGCCCGCGGGTCGACGGCGACCAGGCAGGCCAGGTCGACGGGCGCGAGCAGCTGCAGCGCGAGGTGGCCGAGGCCGCCCACGCCGATGACGACGACGGTCGCGCCGTCGAGCTGTCCGTCGAGCGAGCGCACCACGTGCTGGGCGGTCAGCCCGGCGTCGGTGAGCGGCGCGAGGGCCGCCGGGTCGGCGCCGTCGGCGACGACGAGGTGGCGGGCGCTGGGCACGAGCACGTAGTCGGCGAGCCCGCCGTCGTAGCCGATGCCGCAGCCGATCGGACCGGTCAGCGCGAAGCAGTCGTTCTCGCGACCGCGGCGGCACGCGCGGCACTGCCCGCACGACCACACGCCGTGGACGGCGGCCAGCCGGCCGTGCCACGCGGGGTCGACGTCGGGTCCGGAGGCGACGACGGTGCCGACGATCTCGTGGCCCAGCGTGAACGGCAGCGCATAGGGCATCCGCCCCTCGGGCGCGTCCATGATGTGCAGGTCGGAGTGGCACAGACCGGCCGCCTCGACGCGCAGCAGCAGCTGCTCGCCGACCGGCTCGGGCACCGGGACCTCGACCAGCTCGGGCGGCTCGCCCCAGGCCTGGAGGCGGACCGCGCGCATCGTCCGGGGCAGGCTCATCGCGCCGTCCAGCCCCCGTCGACGGCGAGGACGTGGCCCGTCACGTAGCTCGAGGCGTCGGAGGCGAGGAAGAGCAGCGCGCCGTCTACCTCGCCGTCCTGGCCGCCGCGTCCCAGCATGGTGTTGCGGCGCACCCAGCCGGCCGACTTCTCGTTGGTGAAGAGGCCGTCGGTCATCTCGGTATCGAACCAGCCCGGCACCAGTGCGTTGACACGGACCCCGCGCCGTCCCCACTGGCCGGCGAGCTCGCGGGTCACGCCGATGACCGCGGCCTTCGAGGCGGCATAGCCGGCTCCCCCGATCGGCGCGGTCGATACCAGGCCGACCACCGAGGAGATGTTGACGATCGACGCGCCCCGGTCGTCGGGAAGCGTGCGGACCGCCTCGACGGCGAGGCGGACGCCGGCGGTCAGGTTGAGGTCGAGGATCCGGTCGAACTCCTCGGGGGTCTCGCCGAGCGCGTCCGGCGGCCCGGGCATGCCGGCGTTGTTGACCAGGACGTCGATGCCGCCACCGATCTCGTTGGCCCGCGCCACGAGCCGGTCGCGGTCGGCGGGCACGGTCACGTCGCACTCGACCGGCACCAGGCCGGGGACCTCCGCGGCGAGCGCCGCGAGGCGGTCGGCGCGGCGGGCCGCGGCGACGACCGTTGCGCCCGCGGCGGCGAGGGTCCGGGCGAAGCCCGCGCCCAGCCCGGAGGAGGCGCCGGTGACGACGGCGACGCGACCGGTGAGGTCGAAGGACGCGAACGGGAGCGCGGTCATCAGTACACCGCCGTCCGGCCGCCGTCGACGGGGATCAGCGCACCCGTGGTGTAGCCGGCGACGTCGGAGGCGAGGTGGACGACCATGCCCGCGAGCTCGCGCGGGTCGCCCAGCCGCTCGGCGGGCAGCCGGTGCGTGACGACGCCGATGAAGTCGTCGTCCCACTCGCTGGCCATGTCGGTGGCGAAGGCGCCCGGCATCACGCAGTTGACCCGCACCGTCGGCGCGTACTCCTGCGCGAAGGCCCGGGTGAGGGCGTTGAGCCCGTTCTTCGACGCGGCGTACGTCGCCTCGGGCGGGCTGGGCCGCTCGGCGCCGATGCTGGAGATGTTGATGATCGACCCGCCGCCGGCGGCGTGCATGTGCGCGCCCGCGACCGCCATCAGGCGGAACGGCCCCTTGAGGTTGACGTCGATCGTCTTGTCGAAGAGCGCCTCGGTCACGTCCTTGGCGGAGGGCGCGAGCGGCGCGATGCCGGCGTTGTTGACCAGGACGTCGATCCGACCGTGCTCGGCCACGATCGCGTCGACGGCCGGCTCGATGGCGTCCCAGTCCCCCACGTGGAGCGGCAGCGGGTACGCCGGCACGCCGGTCGCCGCGGTGATCTCGGCGGCGACCTTCGCACAGGCCTCGGCCTTGCGGCTGGAGACCACGACCGTCGCGCCCGCCTCGGCGAGGGCGTCGGCGATGGCCCGACCGAGGCCGCGGGTGGCGCCGGTGACGAGGGCGACCTTGCCGTCGAGCGGGCCGGTCATGCCGCGCCGCCCTTCGGGGCGTCGTGCTTCTTCAGCTCCTGCAGCGCGATGCTGCGCAGGTGGACCTCGGTCGGGCCGTCGGCCACCTGGAGCGCGCGGGTGAGCGAGAAGAGACGCGCGAGCACGGTGTCGTCGCTGACGCCGGCGGCGCCCCACGTCTGCACCGCGCGGTTGACCACCTGGTGCGCGACCTCCATCGCCGCGACCTTGATCGCGGCGGCCTCGGTGCGCGCGGCGGCGTTGCCGCGGGTGTCCATCAGCCACGCGGCGTGGAAGGTGTAGAGGCGGATCTGGTCGATCTCCATCCGGCTGCGGCCGATCCACTCGCGGATCACGCCCTGCTCGGCGAGCGGGCCGCCGAAGGCCGCGCGGTCCAGCGCCCGGCGGCACATCAGCTCCAGTGCCCGCTCGGCCATGCCGATCGCCCGCATCGCGTAGTGCATCCGGCCGGGCCCGAGCCGGCCCTGGGCGATCGCGAAGCCGCCGCCCTCCTCGCCGAGGATGTTCTCGGCCGGCACCCGCACGTCGGTGAACGTGACCTCGCCGTGGCCGAGCCGGTCGTGGTAGCCGAACATCGGCAGGTCGCGCACGACCTCCACGCCCGGGGCGTCGGCGGGGACGAGGATCATGCTCTGCTGCCGGTAGGTCGGCGCCTCGGGGTCGGACTTGCCCATGAAGATGATCAGCTTGCAGTCCGGGTCGAGGATGCCGGAGGTGTACCACTTGCGGCCGTTGAGGACGTAGTGGTCGCCGTCGCGCCGGATCGTCGAGGTGATGTTGCGGGCGTCGGAGCTCGCGACGGCCGGCTCGGTCATCGCGAAGGCCGACCGGATCTCGCAGGCGAGCAGCGGGTCGAGCCACTCCTTCTGCTGCTGCTCCGTGCCGTACATGGCGAGGATCTCCATGTTGCCGGTGTCGGGCGCGGAGCAGTTGATCGCCTCGTTGCCGATGATGGAGCGGCCGACGATCTCGGCGAGCGGCGCGTACTCGAGGTTGGTCAGGCCTGCGCCCCGGTCGCCGTGCGTCATGAAGAGGTTCCACAGCCCCTGCTCGCGGGCGATCCGCTGCAGGTCGCGCATGACCTGCGGCTGCTCGTGCGGGTTCGCGTTGGCCGCCACCTGGGCGTCGTACACCGCCTCGGCCGGGTAGACGTGCTCGGCCATGAAGGTCTCGAGCCGCGCGGCGAGGTCGGCGGTGCGGGGGGTGAGTTCGAAGTCCACGTCGGATGTCTCTCGCGTCGAGGGTGGGCGGGGGAGTCAGCAGAGCCGGTCGAGGCCGGTCTCGATGAGGCGCGCGATGGTGGCGGGCAGCAGCTCCTGGGCGGGGTCGTGGTGGCGACCCTCGCGGTGGCGGCGCAGGTTGTGGCCCATGATCGCGGCCATCTTGAAGCGGCCCAGGGCGTCGAACCAGGTGAGGTCACGCGGCGTCGGGCCCCCGTCGGCGTAGCGCTCGACCAGCTCGTCGGCCCTCGGAAGCCCCTCGACGATCCGCCCGACGCCGGGGAAGTTGGCGCCGTCGGCGAAGACGAGGAACCAGCCGAGCTCGACCCGCGGGTCGCCCGGGCTCCAGATCTCCCAGTCGATGAGGGCGGCCGGCTCGGCGCCGACCGAGAGGATGTTGCCGAGCCGGTAGTCGCCGTGCACCAGCACCGGTACGACGGCCTCCGGCGTCGCGTCGGCCAGCAGCCGCTCGAGCCGGTCGGCGCCCGGCACCAGCTCGGCCGGGACGGCGCCCATGGTGCGGCTCCAGCGTGCGAGCTCGTCGGCGGGCGAGAGCGGGTCGCCGTCGACCGGCAGCCGGTCGAGCGGCACCCGGTGCAGCCGCGGCAGGATCTCGGCCGCGCGCCGCATCCGGGCCGCGGCGAGCGCCGGCTCGACCGCCGGGTCGTCGAGCACCGGCTCGAGGGACTCCCCCGCGACCAGCTCCATCGCGAACCAGCCCGGCTCGGTCGCGTCGGTCGCGCAGATCCGCGGCACCGGCACGTCGGTGTCGGCGAGGGCCGCCATGATCCGCGCCTGGCGCAGCATGTCGTGGCGCCCGATCGAGCGCTGGCCCGGCGGCACCGCCTTGACGACGTACTCCTGGGCGTCGAGGGCGATCCGGTAGGTCAGCCCGGAGTGGCCGCCCAGCATCGGCTCGAGCGCGGTCGGCGTCCCCTCGTGACCGGCGGCGTGCAGCCCCGCGACGACCCGCTCCTGCAGGTCGATCGCGTGCAGCTCGGCCGGCGTCGGCCGGGTCTCGGTGGGCATCAGCGTGGCTCCCTCGGCAGGCCGAGCACCCGCTCGGCCAGGATGTTGTGCTGGATCTCGTCGGTGCCGCCGGCGATCCGGTAGCCGGGCGCGCCGAGCACGTGCTCGGTCCAGGCCCAGGCGCCCCACCGGTCGCTCTCGACGGTGAGGTCCGGCCCCAGCAGGGTCCGCACCACCTCGGACGTGCGCGCCATGGTGTCGGTCGCGAGCAGCTTGCCGACCGACGCCTCGGGACCGGCGTCGCGCCCCGCGACGACGGCCGCGGCGACGCGCATGCCGGTCAGCCGCTGAACATAGCTGCGGGTCACCAGGTCGGCGACGCGATCGCGCTCGAGCTCGGTGAGCGGCCGGCCCAGGTTGCGGGCCAGCTCGATCGCCTGGTCGGCGTTCTCGAGGCCGAGGCTGCCCGAGTCGAGCCGCTCGGAGGCGAGCACCGTCAGCGCGACCTTCCAACCCTGGCCCTCCGGCCCCAGGCGGTGGGCGTCGTCGAGGCGTACGCCGTCGAGGTAGACCTCGTTGAACGAGCTGCCGCCCGTCATCTGCCGGATCGGCCGGACGACGACCCCTGGTGCGTCCATCGGCACGAGGAAGGCGGTCAGCCCCGCGTGCTTGGCCACCGCCGGGTCGGTGCGGGTGATGGCCAGTCCGTAGTCGGCGACCCGGGCGCCGGAGGTCCACACCTTGTGGCCGTCGAGCACCCAGCCGTCGCCGTCGCGGACGGCGCGGGTGCGCACCGCGGCCAGGTCGGAGCCGGCCTCGGTCTCGGAGAAGAGCTGGCAGGCGATGAGGTCGGTGCGCAGCATCGCCCGGACGTACGTCGAGCGCTGCTGCTCGGTGCCCCACTGGGCGATGGTCGGCGCGATCAGCTGCTGCGTCACCGGGAACATCTCGGTGCGGCGCGGCACGTCGTACTCGGCCTCGACGCGCCGGAAGGCCAGCAGGTACGACGTCGGCAGCGCGCGGCCGCCGTACTCGACGGGCCAGGTGACGGCGCCGAAGCCCGCGTCGAACCGGGCCTGCTCGTAGGCCCGGATCCGGTCGGTCTCGGCCCGCTCCTCCTCGGCCGTCCAGTTCTCGAAGACGGCGACGGCGTCGGAGCCCTCGCCCCAGGGGCGTTGGGTGCGCGGCGCGGCGACGGACGCGAGCCAGGCGCGCGCCTCGGCGACGAAGGTCTCGATGTCGGGGGACGTCATCTCAGACCCCCAGCACGGTGCAGGCGCTGATGCCGGGAGCGCCGTAGACGTGGGTGAAGCCGAGCCGGGGCGCGCCCGGGACCTGCCGGTCGCCGGCCTCGCCCCGCAGCTGGGTCACGATCTCGTGGACCTGGCGCAGTCCGGAGGCGCCGATCGGCTCGCCGTTGGCGATGCAGCCACCGTCGGTGTTGACGGGCAGCCGACCACCGATCTCGGTCTCGCCGGCGCTGATCCACTTCTCCTGCTCGCCGTGCTCGCAGAAGCCGCACTCGGCGAGGTGCATCAGCTCGGCGCCGGCCTCGGTGTCCTGGAGCTGGGCGACGTCGATGTCGTCGGGGCCCACCCCGGCCATCTCGAAGGCGGCCTGCGCCGCCGTGGTGCTGACGCTGGTCGGCACGCCGTCGCCCTGGATCGACGGGCTGAAGACCTCGAAGGTGCCGAAGGCACGGGTGCGGGGCGCGACCGCGAGCAGCTTGACGGCGCGGGCGCCGAGCCGCTTCGCCGCGGCGGGACTGGCGACGACGATCGCCGCGCCGCCCTCGCCGGGCGAGCAGAACATGAACTGGGTCAGCGGGTCGTTGACCATCGCCGAGCCCGCCACCTGCTCCTCGGTCAGGGCCTCGCGACGCCAGGCGTTCGGGTTGAGAGCGCCGTTGCGGTAGGCCTTCGCCGCGATCCGCGCCAGCACGCTCTCGGGGATGTCGTGCTCGCGCAGGTAGCGCGCGATCTTCACCGCGAAGAACTGCGTGGTGACCATCAGCCCGGCCTCGCCGTAGCCGGCCGGAAGCCCCCAGTCCTCCGGCCGCGGGTCGAAGGCGCCGCGCGGGTGCTTGTCGAAGCCGACCGCGAGCGCGATCTCGGCCGCGCCCGAGCGGATCGCGTTGACGGCGGCGACCAGGGCGCTGCCGCCCGTCGCACAGCCGTTCTTGACGTTGGTGAACGGGATGCCGGTCAGGCCGAGCTCGGCGACGAGGGTGTCGGCGAGGCCGGCCCCGTCGCTGCCGCCGAAGGCCACCTGGACGTCGGGCCACGCGATGCCCGCGTCGGCGAGCGCGGCGTGGATCGCCTGGATCGCCATCTGCCGCCCGGTCACGCCGGGCTGACGACCGAACCGCGAGAGTCCGGCGCCGATGATCGAGACCTCGCTCATCGCGTGCCCTCCTCGGGGTCGATGCCGGCCGCGGCCAGCCAAGGTCCGGTCGCGAACCGCGGGACCGGCTCGGTGGCCACCAGGGTGACCGTCGCCCCCGTCAGCTCGGCCGGGTCGTCGATCGTGGTGGCCTCGAGGACCGCCTCCACGCGCACCCCGTCGGGGAGCTCGACGTACCCCACGGCGAAGGGCGTGAAGCCCTCCGCCGGGGGCACGTACGGAGGAGACTTGGGCGCGAACCGCTGGACCGTGTGGGCCCAGACCGTGCCGCGGGCGGCGAGCGCCAGCGCGACCAGGTCGGTGCTTCCGCACCGCTGGCAGCCCGCCGCCTCCGGGAAGGCGACATTGCCGCAGTCACGGCAGCGACTGCCCGTCAGTTGGGGTGTCTCGGACGTCGCCGGCACGGCGGTCATCTCGCGTCTCCTCGAGTGGTTCCAGCGCGGACTCCCGGGCCTCAGCAGCCCGGGGCGGACGGGGTCGGTCGGGTCAGCGACCGACCCACTTGGGCTCGCGCTTCTGCAGGAAGGCCTGGACGCCCTCCTTGCCGTCCTCGGACTGCAGCGCGTTGCCGACGGCCAGGTGCTCCATGATCATGAGCGACTTCACGTCGGCGTCGAGGCCCTGGTTGATGGCCATCTTGGTCAGCTTCATCATGAACGGGGACTTGTCGGTGAGGGTGCCGATGAAGTCCTCGACGCGCTGGTCGAGCTGGTCGGCCGGCGCCGAGTCGTTGATGAGGTCGAAGTCCTTGGCCTCCTGGCCGGACAGGAGCTTGCCGGTGAGCATGAGCTCCTTCGTCTTGCGCAGACCGATCATCCGCGGGAGGCGGTAGATCGGGCCGGCGCCGCCGAAGAGCGCGCGACGGATGTGGAAGTCGCCGATCTTGGCGTCGTCCGAGGCGATCGCGAAGTCGCAGGAGATCATCAGCTCGAAGCCGCCGGCGGTGACGTAGCCCTCGAGGACCGCGACCGACGGGGTGTTCATCGAGTACAGCCGGTCGCAGACCTGCGCGCTGAGCACCGCGACGTCCATCGCCGTGGTGGTGCCGATGAAGTCGGAGAGCAGCTCGTCGAGGTCGAAGCCGGAGCAGAACTGGTTCTGCACGCCGCGCAGGACGAGGACCTTCAGGTCGGGGTCGGCGTCGACCTCCTTGATGATCTCGTCGAGGCGGTGCAGGAGCTCCACCGTGACGGCGTTCTTCTTGTGGGGGCGGTTGAGCCACACCCGGGCGACTTCGCCGTCCTTCTCGAGAAGAACGTGGTCGGTGTCCACCATGGTCGTTAGTCCTTTCAGAACCGAACTGGATTCAGTTTAGTTTGAAGTGAGTTCAGTACACCTGTCAAGCGGCCTTCCCGGAAATCTCCGGACCGCGCCGTGGACGTCGGGGTCGCCGGCGACTCACGGTGGTTTCCCGGCACGAGGAGGCATCGATGGGCCAGGAACCACATGTGTTTTCGTGTGGTTCGTGACCAATCGAAACCCGTTCCACCCGAAGGCGGCCGCGTCAGCGGCGGCGCGAGTGCAGTCAGCGCGGCCGCCCGACCGACCCCGCAACACCCCCCTCGACACCCACCCCGAAGCCGAGTCGTGTGCCCCACAACCCGCCCAGGGACGTTCTCAGGCACACGACTCCCCCAGAGCGAGGCGGCCGAAGTCCGTGCCGACAACCGCGCCGGAAAGCCGCCCGACCCACCCGCAACACCCGCTCCGGACCCGGCAAGCTTCCGCCGGGTCAGCTCATTTCGCGAGCCACTTTCTGCCGGGTCGGCTCATTTTGCGAGCTAGTTTGTGGCGGGTCGACGGTTCGAGACGGCCCCTTCAGATGGTGAATCGCCCGCCGTTGCTGAGCAGCACGGCGCCCACGACGTTCGACGCGCCGGGCGAGGCGAGGTAGCAGATGCTGTCGGCCAGCTGCTCCGCGCTGGCGTAGCCGACGGCTCCGGTCGCCTCCATCGCGGCCCGCACCGCGGACGGCGTACGCCCGGCCATCGGCGTGTCCACCGGCCCCGGCGCGACCGTGTTGACGCGGATGCCGAAGTGGATCGCCTCCTTGGCGACCGACTGCGACAGCGCGTGCACGGCCGCCTTCGAGGCCGCATAGTGCGGATAGCCGACCAGCGTGTCGAAGGCGGCCGACGACCCGACGGTGACGATGGCGCCGCTCCCCTGCGGTCGCATCGCGCGCACCGCGGCGCGCAGCACGTGGAAGGTGCCGTCGAGGTTGATCGCCATCACCCGGCGCCAGCCGTCGTCGCTCAGGCGGCCGATGACGTCGACCGGCTCGCCGCTCTCGGCGGCCTCGCGGATCCACGCCTTCGCGACCGGATCGTCCACGCCCGCGGTGTGGACGACGACGTCGAGCGCCCCCTCCGCGGCGATGCCGTCGACGAGCGCGTCGACCGCGGCCGCGTCGGTCACGTCGACCGCGTGCGCCGTCCCGCCCACGGACTCGGCCACGGCCTTCGCGTTGTCCGCGACCACGTCGGCCACGTGCACCCGGGCCCCTTCGGCCGCCAGCTGGCGCACCACGGCGGCGCCGATGCCCGAGCCGCCGCCACTGACGAGAGCGGTCCGGCCGGCGAACCGACCACCCTGCGCTGCGTCGTCCTTCATCTGCCACCTCCTGATCGGTCCGGCCGCGCCGAGGTCAGCAGCGGTCCGGAGGTTCGTGTGCTGACGGCCCGGACGGCGTCGCGCAGCCGTCGCTCGGGGACCGTCAGCCGGGTCGTCTCCTGCTCGAGGAGCAGCGCGCGGTCGCGCACCCGGTAGGTCTCGACGTACTGGCCGGGCGTCGCGGGGTCGGGCGCGAGGCTCCACGAGCCTGCACCCAGCCGGAGCCGCGACAGCCTCAGCTCCCCCATCGCCTGCTCGAACGCGGGCAGCTCGGCGCCCGGGACGGCGTAGACGTAGCGGACCACCAGCTCGCCGTCGGCGGCCTGCTCGACCAGCGTCGCCAGCGCCGGGTCGGGTACGGCGGGCTCCGGCTCGATCCCCGCGCTCGAGCGGAGGCCGCCCAGCGCCAGCCATCCGGTGTAGGCGAGCAGCACTGCGGCGGCCAACCACAGCGCCCGGTCGACGCCGAGCAGGTCGGCGGCCGCGCCCCACACCAGGGCCCCGATCGCCTGCGAGCCCTGGAAGAGCATGAGCACCAGCGCGATCACGCGCGGCCGCACCCAGTCCGGCAGCGCCTGGTGGGCGAGCATCATCCAGGTGCTCTGGACGGCGACCCAGCCGACGCCGCCGAGCAGCAGGAAGGGCACGAGCAGCCACAGCTCGCGGACCAGACCGAGGGCCAGCAGGTTCGCCGCATAGCCGGCGGCGAGCAGCCCGACGAAGAGATGGGCGGGCAGCCGCGCCCGGACCCGGCCGAGCGCGAGCGCAGCGGTCACCGCGCCGACGCCGAGCAGGCCCATCGCGATGCCGAAGCCGGCCGCGCCGAGGCCCATCAGGTCGTGGACGGCGAGCGAGACGAGCGCCCACAGCGCACTGGCCGGCAGGCCGAAGAGCACCATGCGCAGCAACAGTCCGCGGGTCCACGGCGAGTGCCGGACGAACCAGAGCGCGCCGCGGACGGCGGCGCCGATCGACTCCGTGCGCGGCGGACGTCGTACACCCGCAGGGCCGGCGGCGAGCAGGAGCAGTGCCGCCGCCGCGAACAGCGCGGTGACCGCGACGAAGAGCAGGGACGGCCGGCTCGCGCCGAGGATCAGGCCGGCGGTCAGCGGGCCGACCGCCCGGGCGATGTTGAAGACGGCGCCGTCGACCATCGCGGCCGAGGGCACCGCCGCACGCGGCACGACCTCGGGCAGCAGCGACTGCCACGCCACGCCGACCACGACCAGGGCCGCGCCGACGGTCAGCACCGTCAGCAGCAGCGGGGCCGCGTGATCGGCGCCCACGAGCACCAGCAGCGCCGCGACGGCCGACGCGAGGCCCGACACCGCGACCGCGCACCCGAGCATCCGCCGCCGCGGCCCGTGGCTGACGACGACGCCGACCGGCAGCGCGAGCACGATGAACGGCAGCGACATGGCCGCCGGCGCCAGCGCGACGACGACCGCCGACTCGCCGCGCTCGGTGAGCAGCCACTGCACACCCACGACATGCACCCACACCGCGATCGCGTTGACCAGCTGGACGCCGATCAGCAGCCGGAAGAGCCGGACCCGCAGGGCCACACCGGGCCCGGTCGCGACGACGGGCCGAGCTGCAGCCTCCGAGACCATGTCTCACACCCCTTGAACTGAAGTGAATTTAGTTTAGAGTAGCGAGCATCACCGACGGAAGGAATGACAGCGAGATGGTCGAGACGGACCTCCTGGTCATCGGCGCCGGCATGGCCGGCCTCACCGCCGCCGCGCGCGCCGCTCGAGACGGCCGCCGCGTCGTCGTGGTCGAGGTCGGCGACGACGTGGGCGGGTCTGCCCGCTACGCCGGCTATGCGTGGACCGCACCGAGCCGCGAGGTCATGGACGAGGTCAACCCGCGCGGCGACGTACTCCTGCGGCACGCGCTCGTCGACCGCTTCGCCGACGGCGTCGAGTGGATCCGCTCGGTCGGCGTGGACGCGCAGGACGCCGTGCCGATCCTGGGCTTCGGCCGCGGACACCAGTTCGACACCAACCAGTACGTCGACCTGTGCCGCCGCATCGTCACCGACGCGGGCGGCGAGATCCGGCTGCGCACCGCGACCCTCGGCCTGGTCACCGACGGCGGCCGCGTCGTCGGCGCCGAGATCACCGGCCCTGACGGACCCGAGACGATCCGCGCCGCGTGGACGCTGCTGGCGACCGGCGGCTTCCAGGGCGACCCTGCGCTGCTGGCCGAGAAGGTCCACCCCCGCGCGGGCGAGATGCAGCTGCGCGCCAACCCCCACAGCAAGGGCGCCGGCTACCGGCTCGCCACGGCCGTCGGGGCCGCGACCGGCGCCGAGGACGCGGGCTTCTACGGACACCTGATCCCGAGCGGCGTCCCGTTCGCCGACCCGGCCGACTTCGTCGACCTGTCGCTCTACTACAGCGAGCACGCCCTGCTGTTCAACCTCGCCAACGAGCGGTTCACCGACGAGACGCTCGGCGACCACCTGACGACCATCGCCCTGCTCGAGCAGCCGGAGTCGCGCGGCCTGCTGATCTGCGACGCGCGTGTGCACCGCGAGTGGATCGTGGCGTCGTACGTCGAGGGGGCCGTCGCGCTCGACAAGTTCGCCCTCGCCAGCCGGCGGGGCGGGCGGGTCGGCCTGGCCGAGACGCTCGACGAGCTCGACTACCTGCCCGAGGAGTGGGGCTACGACGGCCCCGCGATCCGGCAGCGGATCGAGGACTACAACCGCGCCGCCGCGGCCGGCGAGGCCGTGACCCCGGGGCGGGCGAAGGACCCGGCGCCGATCAGCGAGGGGCCCTGGTACGTCATCGAGTGCGTGCCCGCGGTGACCTTCCCGTTCCACGGCATCCGGATCGACGACCGGGCACGGGTACTCGACACCGAGGGCACCCCGATCCCCGGCCTGCTCTGCGCGGGCTCCGACACGGGCGGGCTCTACGACCGGGCCTACGCCGGCGGTCTGGCCTCCGCACTGGTCTTCGGTCTCACCGCCGCCGCGACCGCGGCGACCCCGTCGGTCGCGGCCCAGACCTGAGCCTGCCGCAGGGAACACGAAAGGGGCGCCCGATCGGGCGCCCCTTTTCGCATGCCTGGACTCAGATGCCGACCAGCTCGGCGATCTGCGCGCGCGACGCCCGCGAGGCGCCGAAGAGGCCCTCGTCGCCGAGCGCCCGGCGGACGTAGTCGTGCGCGAAGTGCTCCCACGTGAAGCCGATGCCTCCGTGCAGCTGCACGGTCTCGTGGGCAGTGCGCACCACCGCGTCGGCGCACACGCTCGCCGCGATCGCCGCGGGGAGCGCGGCCGACGCCGGGGCGGCATCGAAGGCCACGGCGGCGTAGCGGGCGGCCGAGCGCGACCGCTCGCGGTCGACGAGGACGTCGGCGAGGCGGTGCTTGATCGCCTGGAACGAGCCGATGGCGCGACCGAACTGCTCGCGCTGCCCGACGTACTCGACGGTGCGGTCGAGGAGCTCGCCGACGATGCCGGTGTGCTCGGCGGCGACGGCCACGTCGCGCAGCACCCCCAGCCGCGCGGCGACCCGCGCGAACCGCTCGGGGCCGACGACGCACCGCGCGGGCGCGCCCACGGCCGCGACATCAGCCTGTCGGCGGGTCGGGTCGATGGTCGTCCGCGGGGCGATGGTGAGGTCGTCGGCGCGCAGCGCAAACAGGGCCGGCCCCTCGGCCGTCTCGACGTCGACCACGACCAGGTCCGCGGCGGCAGCATGGAGCACCCGCTCCCGCCGCCCCTCGACCACCCAGTCACTGCCGCGCCGCCCGGCCGTCAGGTCGGCGCCGCCCAGCGAGACCGTCACGATCAGGTCGCCGTCCAGTGCGGCGTCCAGGAGGTCGCGGACGCCGGCCGGCTGATCCGCCGCGGCCAGCGCCTGGCAGCCGAGCACGGCCGAGCCGAGCACCGGCTCGGGCAGCAGCGCGGCCCCGCACTCCTCGAGGACGACGGCGACCTCAGCCATCCCGTAGCCGTGGCCCCCGAGCTCCTCGGCCATTGCCAGCCGGCCGATCTCGAGCTCGGCGTTGAGCCGGCGCCAGAGCTCCTCGGAGTAGCCCGCCGGTGACGCGGCGGCGGCACGGACCTGCTCGGTGCCGGCGTACTTCTGCAGCAGGGCGCGGACGACCTCCCGCAGCTCCTCGCGCTCGGCGACGGGCGCCATGAGCGCGGGGTCGAGCTCGGGCCGGTATGAGATCACGGAACCTCCCAGAGAGAACTGAAGTGAGTTCAATTTATCTCCCCCCCGAGGCCGTGGCAAGGGCTGGACACCGGTGCGCGAATTGAACTAGGTTCAGGCTCATGAGCAGCGCCACCCTCGTCCGCTACTACGCCGCCGTCGACGCGGGCGACTTCGACACCGCACTGGCGCTCGTCGCCCCGGACGTCCGCTCCGCGATCCTGCTGCCCGGCGCGGCCGTGCGCGGCGAGGGCCGCGAGGGGCTGCGCGACTATCTGTCCGGCCGCGGCGACGTCGTCCGTCGGCACGTGCCGCAGCGCGAGAGCGTCGTCGGCGACCTCGAGTTCGTCTACGGCGCCGTCGTCGAGGACGAGTCGACCGTCACCGGCCACTTCCTCGCCGCCGCCAAGATCGGTCCCGACGGCCTGATCGCCGGCTACCAGGTGGCCTTCGACCCCGAGCTCGGCCTGCTGCCCGACGCCTGACCGCCCCCGACGAGCCCGAGGAGACCCCGATGTCCGCGACGTCCACCACGCCCGCCACTCCCCTGCTGCACGCCTGGTTCGAGATCATGGACTCGACGACGCCCGAGCGCGTCCTCGACCTGATCACCGACGACTTCCGGCTCTCGATCCTGTTCTCCACCGGCGACCAGGCCGCCGAGTTCCAGGGCGACCGCGCCGGCCTCGAGGTCTATCTCGCCCAGCGCGAGGCCAGCGTCCTCACCCACCACATCCTGCAGGGCGACCGTGTCGGCGACACCGAGCTCGTGCTCGGCGAGACGCGCCGCGACGGCGCCTTCGAGGCGTCGTTCAACGCGAGCGCGCAGCTCACCGACGACGGCGAGCGGGTGCGCCGGCTGCTGATCTGCCGCAGCCCGCAGGTGCGCTTCACCGACCGCTGACCGGCGCGGCTTCCGTCCGCGCGGCCCGCGCGGGGTAGGAACGAGGGGTGGCGACCACCGACTACGACACGTTCGCGAACGCGTACGCCAAGGAGAACGAGGCCAACCTCTTCAACGCGTACTACGAGCGACCCGCCATGCTCGGCCTCGCCGGCGACGTCTCCGGACGCCGGGTCCTCGACGCGGGGTGCGGCTCCGGACCGCTGATGGCGGCCCTGCGCGACCGCGGCGCCGCGGTCACCGGCGTCGACGCGAGCGCCGCCATGGTCGAGCTGGCCCGCGCCCGGCTCGGGCCGGATGCCGACCTGCGCGTCGCCGATCTCGCCGATCCCCTGCCCTTCGCCGACGCCGACTTCGACGACGTCGTCGCGTCACTCGTGCTGCACTACCTGCAGGACTGGGCCGGTCCGCTCGCCGAGCTGCGCCGCGTGCTCCGGCCGGGCGGACGCCTGATGGTCTCGGTCAACCACCCCGGCACCTACCCGATCGTGCATCCGGACGCCGACTACTTCGCGGTGACCCGCTACTCCGAGGACTACGCCTTCGACGGCGAGGTCGCCTGGCTCACCTTCTGGCACCGGCCGCTGCACGCGATGACGGCGGCCTTCACCGAGGCCGGCTTCCGGATCACCTCGATCAGCGAGCCCCCTCCCGCGCCGGACACGCCCGCCGACGTCCTGCCGCCCGGCCTCGAGCCGGGCCGCTCGTTCCTCTGCTTCCTCTTCTTCGCGCTCGAGGCGGTCTGAGCGAAAACCACCGGCCCGCCGCGTTGACACGCGACGGGCCGGTGAGAGCAGAGCCGTGGATCAGGCGTTCTTGATCGCGGAGATGTCGAACTCGAGCTTGATCTTCTCCGAGACGAGGACG